>JALRJA010000261.1 GCA_023255235.1 Flaviramulus sp. | reverse complement strand
ACTTAGGTCTTGTACATCACTTGCTTCAAATTTTGCCGGGATATTGGTTTGGCTTTCTTGTGTTGGTGCTGCAAATGGGTCAATGTTTGGGTCTAACATCATTTTAACTTCTTTTGTTACTGCTTCTATGTTGTTAAATTGCCCTTTTGGTGTTACTGAACCGTAATAGGTGTTTGGAAATGCCAATAGTATGTGTAGGTGTTTTGAAAAGTAGAGGTAGTTTAAAAATAGTAATATTCCTATTATATGTAGCCACCATGCACTTCTTTCTATAGTGTGTAAGGTGTTTTCTGATAAGTTACTGACAAGTGGTGTTATGTATTGGCTTATAATATTGCCACTGTTATTGTTTTGAAACGCCATATCGGTGGCATTCATTATTAAAAATAGTGTCATTAAAACTATTTCAAAATACAGAATGTAATTAGCATCGTTTTTTGGCCATTTTGTCATTTCGCTTTTCCAAAAGCGATTTAATTTAATGAGGTTTCGGCGTGTCCAAAAGAGAATGACAGCTATAATAACTAATACGGCTAAAACCTCAAAAGTTCCTATTAAAAAGCCATATATAGTTTTTGGTAAGATTTTTAAGCCTATTCTATGTGTGCCAAAAATACCATCTATAATGATTTCTAAAACTTCTATATTGATTATTATAAACCCTATGTAAACTATGAGATGCAATATTCCTGCAATTGGGCGTTGCACCATTTTACTTTGCCCAAAAGCTATTAAAGCCATGTTTTTAAGGCGTTGTGATTTGTTGTTTGTGAGGTTTAGGCTTTTTCCTAACTTGATATTTCTAATGAGCTTTTTTACGTTTTTTGCGAAATAACCAATTCCTATAATTAGTATGATTGTAAAAAGTAAGTTGTCTATATAAGTCATTGAATGTTAGTTAGGTGATTCTTCTGTGTATGGTATTTCTTTTTTTGATAATATTCTAAAATATCTTTTTGGGTGAAGTTTAATGTCTCTTAGCAAGGCTTCCATTTCTTTTGTGGCTGCTTCTATATTGTTATAAAAACCATCATCGTTAAGTAATTTACCTAATGAGCCTTCACCGCTATCTACTTTGGCAAGTACATTATTTAAACTGGTTACGGTTTTATTTAAGGTTTCTATGGTTTGTTTTAGTTGGGCATCTTTGAGGTCTGCTGTTAATATGGCTAAGTCTTGACTTGTTTTTTTAAAGCCTTCTAGTATGGTTGTTATATTTTCGTTATTTTTTGATATTAAGCCATTTACTGTGTTTGAGGTTGTTTCAAATGATTTTAATGTTTCATTTAATTGCTTTATGGTATTTTTTAATCCTTTTTCTGATTGGTCATTAACTACTTTGTTTAAACTGCTAACTAGGGTATCGGTTGATTTTAATGTAGAATCTAAATTATTGCTTAGTCCTGAGAAATTTTTTGATAAACTTGTAATGAGTCCTATTTCTACTTCAGATTGTAATACATCGCCGGGTTTTGCTGGTTCACCTTCTTTACTTACAATTATAGATAAGGCATTGCCACCCATTAAACCTGTTTGGTACATTCTAACAATGCTATTTTTTGAAAACTGTAATTGCTCATTTACAAAAAAAGCAACTCTGGTTTTGCCTGTTTTATAATCATAAGAGATGTCTGTAATTTTTCCTACTGCATTGCCTTTAACGGTAACTACAGAAGATTGGCTTAGGGCGTTATAATTAAACTCGGTGTAATATACATTTGTTGATTCTAAAAGGTTTTTTCCTTTTAAATAATTAAATCCAAAAATAAAAAGGATTATGCCTAATAATACTAGAGCACCTGTTTTAACTTCTTTTGTTATTTTCATCTACTATTAGCTTGTTTAAGATGATATTTTATAACAGCAATGTATTATGCTGATTTTAAAATAAAACTATTTTCAAAACAAATTTATAAATTTAAAAAGAACTAGTCTAATTTTCAGTTGATTTTAAAGCGTCTATTAAGTCTATTTTTATACCGTCTTTAAAAGCTACTACAAAACTAGATTTGTAGCCCTTTTTTTTAGCTTCTTGTTCAAGTTGCTTGGTTGCATCATAGCTATTTGTTATGCCATAGAAATATTTATATAAATTGCCTTCTTTTATTCTAGAAATATTGTCTAATCCTTTAAAATTATATGGCTCAGTTTCTAATGCTTTTGAACTAGCTGCTATTTGAACTTTAAAAGTAATATTGCTAGTAGAATCTTTTAAAGTGTTTTGTTCTATTGGTGTATTTTGGTAAGCATTGGTTACATAATTATCAACACTATTTTTATATTCTAAAATAGCATTAATAATAGATGTAGCTATTTCTTTTTGTCCTTTTTTTGAGTTTAAATAAGTTCCTTCTTGGTTATAGGTTAAAAACCCTATTTCTATTAAAACACTTGGCATTACTGTTTGATGAAGTACTATAAACCCTGCCTGTTTAACACCTCTGTTTTTTCGTTTTAAAACATTGGTAAATTTATCTTGAATTAAACTTGCAAGTAATATACTTTGGTCTAAATACTCTTCTTGGCTTATTAGAATACTCATAACCGATTCTGGAGAATTGGGATCAAAACCGGCGTAGTTTTTTTCATAATCATCTTCTAGAAAAATAACGGCGTTTTCTTTTTTGGCTACTTCAAAATTTGTGTTGTTTTTGTGTGTTCCTAAAACAAATGTTTCTGTACCATGAGCACTAGAATGGTGTGAATTACAGTGAACAGACACAAATAAATCTGCATTGGCGTTATTAGCAATTTTTCCTCTAACAAATAAATCTATAAATACATCTGTTTTTCTTGTATAAACAACTTTTATGTTAGGGTTTTTCTCTAATTCTTTACCAACTTCTAAAACTACTTTTAAAGCTATATCCTTTTCTTTAAAGCCATTACCAGTATTACCAGGATCTTTACCACCATGACCAGCATCTAGAACCACAACAAACTTTTTTGTAGTATTGATGTGGTGTTTATTTGTAAAACCAAAAATGGCTAAGGCAATTAGAAGATATACTAAAAAATAACCCTTTGTCGTTTTTAGGGCATACTTATTGCTGTTTGTTTTTAATCTCATATAGTATATGATATTTATAATTATGCGTGATTTTTTAAACTACTACTATTTACTTTTATTTATTTAACTGTAAATCGATTTTAAATTTTTAATTGAATTTAAATCAATCCCAGAAAAATATATGTAATTTTGGGTTTTCAAAAATCAAGCCATAGTATTACAAAAATACATTTAAAAGCGTTGCACACAAACAACTTTAAAATACTTTTTGCACTAAGTTTTACAATGTTTATCAACATGTTAAGCTTTGGTCAAGATATTCCTGATAAGGCAAAACCTATAGAACGTAGCACAAAAGATACGCTTATAACTAAACAGGATAACCCTATCACGAAAGCTATTTCTGAAAAAAAACAAGATTCTACTTTAACAGATTCTATAAAACCTAAAAAAGACCTCTTAGAACATATTGTAAAATATCACGCCGAAGATTATACGAAGTTTAGCCAAAAAGAGAAAAAACTGTATTTATACAACCAAGCAAAAATTGATTATGGCGATATGAATATTACCGCCGGTAGCATCACAATTGATTATACTAAGAATACTGTTTATGCAAAAGGTATTACAGACTCTATAGAAGGTTATACACAAAAACCAGTATTTACTCAAGGTAATAACGTTGTTGAGCCAGATTCTATTATTTTTAATACAGATACAAAAAAAGCCCTTATTTTTAATTCTAATACTGAACAAGGCGAAGGCACTGTTATTGCCCAACTAACCAAAAAGGAAAAC
>JALRJA010000178.1 GCA_023255235.1 Flaviramulus sp. | reverse complement strand
CTTTCAAATCTTTAGAAAGTCAAAATACATTTGAATTATTTCCTTCAAAATTTACAAAAGGAACCGATTCAATACCTATAAACGGTTTAATTTGGATGGGAACTGAAACCTTTATGAAACAACAAATTAAAGAAAAAATTGAAGCAGGTTTCAGATGTATTAAAATGAAAATTGGAGCTATTGATTTTCAAACGGAAATTAATTTACTAAAATCAATCAGAAAAGAATACACTTCCAACGATATAGAATTGCGTGTTGATGCTAATGGTGCTTTTTCAATTTCTGATGCTTTAGAAAAATTAAAAATACTTTCTAGTTTAGATATTCATTCTATTGAGCAACCTATAAAGCAAGGTCAAATTGAAGATATGGCAAAGCTTTGCTTACAAACGCCACTGCCAATAGCTCTAGACGAAGAATTAATTGGCGTATTTTCTGTAACAAAAAAACAAGATTTGTTACAAACTATTAAACCACAATATATTATTCTAAAACCTAGTTTAATTGCTGGTTTACAAGGAAGCAATGAGTGGATTGCATTGGCAGAACAAAATAAAATAGGTTGGTGGATAACCAGTGCTTTAGAAAGTAATATTGGGCTAAACGCCATTGCACAATATACCTATACCAAAAACAGTAAGTTACCACAAGGTTTGGGCACAGGGGGTTTATTTATTAATAATTTTGAAAGCCCATTGCAAGTAAAAAATGGTACATTACAATACAATAACTTAAAAACATTCAATTTTAATTTATAATATGGATTATATACAACAGGCATACAAAGGCAAACGCGAACTATGGATGTTTTTACTCACAGCCTTTTTAATTTCAGGTATTTTTATTTTAAATTTTATAACCTATTTATTTACTTCTAAAGAAGATATGGAGGCTGCTTATGAGATTATGAAATCTCTGCCTTCAAATATGTCGTTAATAATAAATCTCATGCCTTTTGTTTTTTTGCTTGGTTTGCTGTTTGTTTTAGTGAAATACTTACACCAAAGAAGTATTTTATCATTAACTACAGCTAGAAAAAAAATTGATTTTAAAAGAGTTTTTTTCTCTTTCGCAATTATAACATGTATTACTATAGTATCTTTTATTATTGCGTTTTATTTAGATCCAACACAGGTAGAAATTCAATTTAATCCTACTAAATTTTTAATTCTTTTTATAATAAGCGTGCTATTATTTCCTTTTCAAATAGGCTTAGAAGAATATCTTTTTAGAGGTTATTTAATGCAACACTTAGGAATTATAGTCAAGAATAAATGGTTTCCTTTAATTTTTACTTCCTTATTGTTTGGCATTGCCCATAGTGCTAATCCTGAAGTTGCAGAAATAGGGTATATAACTATGGTGTTTTACATAGGCACCGGATTGTTTTTAGGAATGATAACACTAATGGATAACGGACTAGAACTTGCCCTTGGATTTCATTTAGGAAATAACTTGTTAGCAGCTCTTTTAGTTACAAGCGATTGGTCGGCTTTACAAACTGATGCCATTTTTAAATACACTGCTGAAGAAGCCAATATATCTATCATGGAAATTTTAGCACCAGTTTTACTATTTTACCCTATTATACTTTTTATATTTTCTAAAGTTTATAACTGGTCAAACTGGAAAGAAAAATTATTTGGAAAAGTAATTGAACCTTCAAAAGAGACGCATACAATAATTACAGACACAACAGATAATGACTCCTAATTATACCAATGTACATATACAATTTAGTTTAAATGGTTTTCATTATAATCATAGCGACTTGCAAGAGCTTGCATACAGCTATGTTAAAGAAGGTGCGGTTTATGAACAAGAATTGGGTAACTTTTTGTTAGATTGGCTAGATGGTAATGACTATATACTAGTAAAAACCTCTGGTTCTACAGGAAGACCAAAGCAACTAAAAATTAAAAAAGACGCTATGGTAAACTCTGCCATTGCAACAGGTTTGAATAACTTCCGCCATAAGCGCTGGGTCGCAGTCCACCAACTGCG
>JALRJA010000019.1 GCA_023255235.1 Flaviramulus sp. | reverse complement strand
TCGAGCCCCAGCCCGGTCACTTGGTTTGATTATAAACCAAAATTAAAAACCCTGCTAAATTAATTAGCAGGGTTTTTAATTTTTATCCTTTTTTATAGATTTAAAGGGGTTTTTATTTCTATTTATAAAATAAATCAGCACTGTTTTATTTATGCTGTTTTAAGTGTCTTAAACCCGTTTATTCGGCTCTAATAATAAACTCACTACGTCTGTTTTCTTGATGTTGAGCTTCTGTACAATTGGATTTGCTTTTTGCTTCGCAAGCACAATCGTTTACTAATTGTGATTCACCATAACCTTTGGCTGTGAGTCTGGAAGCATCAATTCCTTTATCAATTAAGTATTTACGAGTAGCTTTTGCTCTATTATCAGATAGTTTTTGATTGTAGGAAATACTCGCTCTACAGTCGGTATGGCTTCTAATATCAATTTTCATCGTAGGATATTGTTTTAGTACTTCTAAAACTTTTTGTAATTGAACTTCGGCATCGTAGCGAATATTATATTTGTCTAAATCAAAGTATATAATAGGTATATCAAGCACTTTAGCTAAATCATCTCCTTCTTTAACGGTTTGTTCATTGGGTTCTAAATTTAGCTCCAAACTTAATTCTTGCTTGCGGTTTGGGGTGATAAAACGTTTTTCATCGGGAATAAAAGTAGCTTTTTCGCCTCTAACTAAATACGATTGATTGCATTTAATAGTGAAGGTAAATGACGCATCAAGACCTGCGGTTACTTTTTCAAGTACCTTTCCATCGGCAGTAAATAGAGTTACTGTACTTTGGGGTATGGGTGCTTTTGTGTTTTTATCTAATACTATTCCTTGAATTACTTGTTTGCATTCTGGTATAATAAAACTGTAAATATCATCATCTCCTTTTCCTCCTGGTCTATTTGAGCTAAAAAAAGCTTCTCGAGTTCCTAAATTTTCGGCATAAGCAAAATCATCTTGAGGACTATTAATGGGTTTTCCAACATTTTTGGCAATTAATGGTTGTTTATTTTTAAACTTGTTCTCAAAATCTTCAACCTTAAAAATATCTAATCCACCTAGACCTGGAAATCCATTTGATGAAAAATATAAGTCGCCATTTTCACTTATAAACGGAAAGTTTTCTTGCCCTTCTGTATTAAGTACGGTTAAATTAACTGGCGTACCTAATGTGCCATCCTTAAAAATTTCAACCATATAAATATCTGATTGCCCTTTGCTGCCCGGCATATCTGAAGAAAAATACATTCTGGTTCCCTGTACATTAATTGATGGATGTGCTACGCTGTAAGAGTCACTATTAAAATGAATTGAGGTTTCTTTTTCCCAAGTACCATCTTGATTTAATTGACTTCTGTAAATCTGCAACCTATTGATTCCTTGGTCATCTGAACGTTTTCTGTTTTTGAAAAAATTGTTTCTAGTAAAATAAATTGCAGAATCATCGGGCATAAAACTTGCTGAAGATTCATGATATTTTGTGTTTAATTTATCTTGAAAAAGTCTGGCTTGGTCATAAACGCCATTACCTACTTTGGTTGCTGTAAATAACTCAAGGTATGGTTGCCCATTCCATTCATAAAGTTTTCGATCTTTATTTCTAGAGGACGAAAAAATAAGCTGGTCTTTATATTGTGTTGCTCCAAAGTCTGACAACTCAGAATTAATATCTAAATTATTAATTGGTATATCTTCGCTTATAGCTTCAATATCTTCTAAATAATCTTCTTTAGAAACGAATGCTTTACCTCTAAAATCATCTTTTTTTACTTCATAGAATTTCATCATCCATTTATCTGCTTCTTCATAATTCTCGTTAAATTTTAAGGCATTGGCATACCTAAAATAATATTCGGGATCTATGGGTTGATTCATTTCCATTAGCTCTTTATACCATTTTACAGCATCTTCCATTTGATTGTTAAAGTAGTATGAGTCTCCTAATTTTTGAAATAAATCAACCGATTTATATCCTTTGTTTGCAACCTTTAAAAGAATATCACTTGTTTTAATATAAGCAAGTTTATCATATTCTTTTATAGCTTGTTTTACTTGTGTTTTTTGAGAAAACACAGAAGAAACTATAAGTGTAAAAAATATAAGTAGTGTCAGTTTATGTACTTTCATGATGTTATTATTTTAAAAGAATCGTGGTGATAACATTCTGCCTCGACTAAATATTTCAAAGCGTAAAAATATCTCATGTGATCCTGAGTTGAAATTTCCAAGATTAGTGGTGTCTGCATCATAGGCATAACCAATCATTATCATTTCAGATACTTGAAAACCAGCCATAGCACTTAATGCAGCATCCCAACGCCAAGCAGCTCCTAACATAAGTTTTTCACTAAATAAAAAATTTGCTGAAACATCTAATTGTAATGGCGCACCTTGTACTGCTTTTATTAAAGTTGCTGGTTTAAATTTAGTGTTTTCTCCTAAATCAAACACATAACCAGACATTAAATAATAATTTATTCGCTCTTTGGCAACATAGGATACGTTTGGGCTTGCATCAAAATGATTAGTTTCTATTAAATTGGGTGCCGATAAGCCTAGATAAAAATTTGGTGTATGGTAATAAACACCCACTCCAACATTTGGGGAGAAAACATTATCTACATTGGGTTGAAGGTATTGATCATTGGCTTCGAAAGCACTCAACTTATTAAAGTCAACATTTAGCCAACTTAAACCGCCTTTTATACCAAAAGCCAATTTTCCATAATTAGAAACTGGTATTGTATAGGAAAAAGAAGCATCAAAATATGTTTCTTGTGAAGGTCCAATTTCATCATTAATTATTGAAACTCCTATTCCTAGTCGTTCACTGTCTCCTACTGGTGTGTTAAATGAAATGGTTCCCGTATCTGGTGCTCCTTCTAACCCAACCCATTGCGTTCTGTATAAACTTTCAATACTTAAAACTCCTCTAGAACCAGCATAGGCAGGGTTAAAAACCATCGTGTTATACATATACTGCGTATACTGTGCATCTTGTTGTGCTTTTACAGAAAATAAAGTTGCAAATAAAAAAACTGTTAGTGTTATATATCTACTTTTCATATTATTATTTTTACCTGTTTATGTATATGTAACCAGATCGTTTAACTGTGTTACCATTATTATTATTGTAACTAAGCATATAGAAATAGGTACCTACAGGTAATCTCTCATCACGCTTTATAGTTTGACGTCCATCTGATAGTCCTGCAAAATAATTTCCGTTTTGACCATAACCTTTAGTTTGGTAAACTAATACGCCCCAACGGTTATATATTTCAACAGTATTTTCTGGATACAACTCTATATTTCTTATAGTAAAGACATCGTTTTTTCCATCACCATTAGGTGTTAAAGCATTGAATACCTCTAGATCATCATCTGATGGGTTTGAGTTATTTGGTTCTAAATAATCGGGTATACCATCACCATCACTATCGAAAGCGTCATCACCAAAACCTACACCATTTTCATTTGGATCAGGGTTTTCTTCATTGGTAGGAATACCATCATTATCATCATCCGAATCTAAGTAATCGGGTATACCGTCACCATCCGTATCATCATTTGTTGGATTGTCATCACCTTCAGGGTCAACTAGTCCTCCAGAATCATCATAAGTGTAGTCTTCATTAACCGTGTTAACACCATCATTATCATCATCTGGGTCATTAAAATTAGGAATACCATCGCCGTCTGTATCACCAAAAGCAATTTCAACTCCGTTAGGTACATTATCATTATCACAGTCTAATAAATTCCAAGTAGCTGACACTGCAGTTGCATCTTGTGTACTAGAATTAAAAATACAAGGGTCTATTGGATTAGGATCGGTGGCGTTTAAATCACCATCACCATCACAATCTAACAAATTCCAACTAGCTGATACGGCTGTAATATCTTGTGAAGCAACATCATAAACACACGGATCTGTAGGGTTTGGATCGGTGCCGTTTAAATCACCATCACCATCACAATCTAACAAATTCCAACTAGCTGATACGGTTGTAATATCTTGTGAAGCAACATCATAAACACACGGATCTGTAGGGTTTGGATCGGTGCCGTTT
>JALRJA010000003.1 GCA_023255235.1 Flaviramulus sp. | reverse complement strand
AGTATATCATCAACTTTTGGTTGAAAATTGTCATCTAAAAAAACGTCCTTAATTTCAATGGCATTTACATTAGCCAAAACACTATACATGCCATAAGTAGGTGGTAATGTAATAATATTGTCTTGGTTTGGTTCACAAAATGCTCTAAAAATTAGGTCTAAAACTTCATCGCTACCGTTACCTAAAAGAATTTGCTCTTGAGGTATGTTTTTTATTTCAGAAAGCAATGCTTTTACGGTTCTTTGTTGCGGGTCTGGATACCTATTAACACCGTTTTCAAAAGGATTTTCATTGGCATCTAAAAACACCATATTGCTGGTATTTCCTTGAAATTCATCTCTTGCCGATGAATAGGGTTTTAATGCCTTTATATTTGGTCTTATTAAATTGGTAATTGTCATTGTTTTAAATCCTTTACTCTTATTGAAACGGCATTTTTATGAGCTTGTAAGCCTTCGGCTTCTGCCATTAGTTCTATAGTTTCAGCTATATTTAAAAGCCCTTCTTTAGATATTTTCTGAAAAGTTATACTCTTTAAAAAGCTATCTAAATTAACTCCCGAGTATGCTTTGCAAAATCCGTTTGTAGGCAGTGTATGGTTAGTGCCTGATGCATAATCACCAGCACTTTCTGGTGTGTAATTGCCAATAAAAACAGAACCGGCATTGCAAATGCCATTGGTATAAAAACTGGCATTATCAACACATATAATAAAATGCTCAGGACCGTATTCATTTATCAAATCAAGAGCTATGTTATCATTTTCAACATAAATTAGTTTTGAATTGGCGATGGCTTTTTCGGCAAACGCTTTACGCGGAAGAATAGCCAATTGTTTTTCAACTTCAATAGCAACAGAATTAATTAGCGTTTTTGATGTAGAAACCAATATAACTTGACTATCGGTACCATGTTCGGCTTGGCTTAGTAAATCTGAAGCTACATAGGATGCATTAGCGGTATTGTTGGCTACAACTAACAATTCACTTGGTCCTGCTGGCATATCTATGGCCACACCATATTTGGTTGCTAGTTGTTTGGCAACGGTTACATATTGATTACCTGGTCCAAAAATTTTATATACCTGCGGAATTGTTTTAGTTCCAAAAGTTAAACCTGCAATGGCTTGAATACCTCCTACTTTAATAATTTTGGTTACTCCACATAAATTTGCTGCAAATAAAATTTCGGGAGCTAATTCACCTTTTTTGTTTGGTGGCGAACACAATATTATATCATTACAACCTGCTATTTGTGCAGGAACTGCCAACATTAAAACCGTTGAAAACAAAGGTGCTGTTCCTCCTGGAATATACAAACCTACTTTTTGAATAGGTTTTTTTTCTTGCCAACATTGTACGCCTTTTGTAGTTTCAACTTCAACTTTTAAGGTTTTTTGAGCTTTGTGAAAAGTTTCAATATTTTGCTTTGCCTGTATGATAGCGTTTTGAAGTTTTAAAGGAATGCTTTTAATGGCTTTTTCAATTTCATTAAAAGATACCGTAGTTGATTCAAGTGAGACACCATCAAACAGAGTAGTATATTTACTAATTGCTTTATCGCCTTCTACACGAACATCTTCAAAAACCTGATTTACAGTAGCCTCAATATCGCCTACTGTTTGTGTTGGTCTTTTTAGGAGTTCTTTCCAATTATGCCTATTTGGGTTATCTATAATTTGCATATTATTTGTACTTATAAAACCATTTTTTCAATAGGACACACTAAAATTCCTTGAGCACCATTGGCTTTCAATTCATCAATAACGTTCCAAAATTCATTTTTACTAATAACAGAATGAACAGAACTCCAACCCTTTTCTGCAAGAGGCAAAACCGTAGGGCTTTTCATTCCGGGTAGCACATTAATAATATGTTCTAGCTTATCATTTGGTGCGTTTAGTAAAATATATTTTGATTGCCTTCCTTTTAAAACCGCTTGAATTCTAAATTGAATGGTGTCTAAAATTGCTTGTTTTTCTTGACTTAAAACTGGTGAAACCGCCAAAACAGCTTCCGATTTTAAGATGGTTTCAACCTCTTTTAAATTATTTTTAAATAAAGTGCTTCCGCTAGATACAATATCACAAATAGCATCAGCCAAACCAATATTTGGTGCTATTTCAACAGAGCCATTAATAATATGTAAATGAGCATTTACCCCATTTTCATGTAAATAGTTTTGCACGGTATTGGGATAAGAGGTGGCTATGCGTTTGCCTTGTAAATCTTGAAGCCCATTGTATTTCATAGATTTTGGTACAGCAATACATACTCTACAGGTAGAAAAACCTAATTTTTCAATACTTGTAATACCATTACCTTTTTCAATTAAAACATTTTCACCAATAATTGCGGCATCTACTACACCATCTTTTAAATATTGAGGAATATCGCCATTTCTTAAATAAAACACTTCAACAGGAAAGCCTTTTGCCGATGCTTTTAATTGGTCTTTGCCATTATCGATATTAATACCAATGTCTTTTAAAATCTGCATGGAGTCTTCATTTAAACGCCCAGATTTTTGTACTGCAATTCTTAATTTACTCATTTTTTTGTTTTTATGAGTTTGAAACCATCAGGTTGTAATTACAAAATTAAAAACCCGCTTGATGGTCTCAAACGGGTTTAAAATATATTTAAAGTTTATTCAATACATTTTCAGTTCGCTTGAGAGCAAATATGAAAATGATGATGTGATTGAATAAAATTCATTTTTTTGTTTGTACAAATATCTATAATTTCTATTTACAATTCCAAATTAAAATTATATTTCTTAACACTATTTAATAGTATGTGTTTTTTAAGCTTAATTAATTGCTTATTTTTCAAAAAAAACAGTAAAAAACTAAATTATCAAATTTTAAAATACTACTGATTGCCAAGAATAATAGGCATTCCTGTATCTCCAGAACCAATAACAATGACTTTGCTATTTGGAGATTCTGATAATTTAATTGTAGCATCAATACCTTTATCTTGAAGAATTTTATCGGTTAATGAAGCACTTAATATTTTGTTTGCATCGGCTTTACCTTGAGCTTCAATTCTAACTTTTTCTGCTTCTTTTGCGGCAGTAACTAATCTAAACTCATATTCTAAAGATTCTTGCTCTTGCTTTAATTTTCGTTCAATAGCGTCTTTTATAGTATTGGGAAGTGTAACATCTCTAACCAAAATTTCGTTTAATTGTATGTATTGAGATTCAAGAATTTTTTTAGTTTCAATAAAAATTTCATCTTGTATAGCATCTCGTTTACTTGAATATAGCTGCTCTGGTGTGTAACGCCCTACTACACTTCTAGCTGCACTTCTAATGGCAGGTTGAATAACACGCTGTAAATAATTCTCTCCTAATGTTTGGTGTAGTTTACCCAAATCACCATATACAGGTTGATACCATGCAGAACCGTCAATTTGAATTTCTAAACCATTTGATGATAATACTTTCATTTTTTCAAAAAGCTCCTGTTGGCGTACTTCATATATATAAACCCGATTCCAAGGTGCTACAATATGAAACCCTTCGCCTAAAGGTGCTTCATCTGTAACAACCCCGCCGCCAAAAGTTTTATAAAGAACTCCAGCCTCTCCAGAGCCTATGGTTATTGCAGATTTTGTAAGTACTACAATTAATATAATAGCTCCTATAATTAATGGGAATGCAATTTTTGGTAATTTTTCCATGTTGTTAAATTTAAATTAATCCGTTATATTTTCTTAAAAACCACTCAATTGCTAAGCTTAAAGCTATAATGGCAAGTAAGTATTTCCAATCTATCAAAGATAGGGTATTTTTATTGCTTTTTTGTATAGGTTTATATCTATTATCGTTTAATAAATTTGAAATCAGATTTTCTGTATTATTTATGTAGAAAGTTGTGCCATTACTGGTAGAAGCTAGTTGCTTGAGTTTTTTTGTGTTAGCACTTAAAAATTGCTGCTCTACGTTATATTCTAAAACTTGAAAACTACCAGATTTTGAAAGGTTTGCTTTGGTTGCTTTTATTGTAAAAGCATATTCTGAAGGTGGTAAACTACTTAAATCTACCTGGTAATTGGTGTTTTTTAGTATTAATGGTAATGTTTTTTCTTCATTAGAAATTTTGTCTTTTATAATTATATGAAGTGTTTCACGCGTATCAAACACATAATTTTCATCAAAATAATCTGCTTTAATTTGTATGTTACTACTTCCGTTATAAAATGATTCGTAATAAATTTGCAACCTACTTTTT
>JALRJA010000450.1 GCA_023255235.1 Flaviramulus sp. | reverse complement strand
TTAGAAACCGATCACTTTATCCCTTTATTTGGGTTATCACCAAAATTAGGACCTATTGCAAATTGGGGTTTAGAGATAGAAAAAAATGCTATAAAAGTTGATAATTCTTTAAACTACCAAACCAATATACCGGGCGTGTTTGCCATTGGTGATGTTAACACCTATCCTGAAAAATTAAAACTCATTTTGTGCGGTTTTCATGAAGCTACACTTATGTGTCAAGCAGCTTATAGAATTATTAATCCGGGTAAAAAATATGT
This sequence comes from Flaviramulus sp., assembly GCA_023255235.1. Classification (GTDB taxonomy): domain Bacteria; phylum Bacteroidota; class Bacteroidia; order Flavobacteriales; family Flavobacteriaceae; genus JALRJA01. Next base: position 2,099 of record JALRJA010000450.1, on the reverse strand, counting down.
TTTAAAATATACAACCGTTAGTGGTATTGATGGGTTTGATGGCACTCGCAAAGAAGCACCAAAAGCCGTTGTTCAAGCTATTAAGTAAACCATTGCAACACAAAATAGGCATAAACAAAATTAATTACTTGCTTACCAAATCGCATTATCACATTGCACTACGATGGTTTTTAGGTCAATAAAAATTTTAGAAATAAATGAAAAGTTATAATGTTTGTTTAAAGGATACTGTTAAAACCTTCACTAAAAAACTGTTTTATTCATTATTTGATTGTGAACAAGAAAAAATTCATGCAAGCTATTTAGAAGATATTTTTTTAAAAATACTAACTAGTTTAGAAATTGATAATGGAAAAACTATTTGGGTAAAATTCAAAGAACAATTACCAGAAATAAGAAAAAAATTAGATTTAGATGCACTAGCTTTCGAAAATAACGACCCGGCATCCTATAACCTTGATGAAATTTATTTAGCATACCCGGGTTTTCATGCCATTTCAATTTACAGATTAAGCAATGCACTTCATCAACTACAAGTTCCTATTTTACCCAGAATGATGAGTGAATACATTCATGGAATAACAGGCATAGATATACATCCGGGAGCTACAATTGGAGATTCATTTTATATAGATCACGGCACCGGTATAGTAATAGGAGAAACAGCCATTATAAAAAATAATGTTAAAATTTACCAAGGTGTTACCTTAGGAGGTATTTTAGTATCAAAAGATTTAGCCAAGATAAAAAGACATCCAACCATTGAAAATAATGTTTGCATATATGCCAATGCTACTATTTTGGGAGGCGATATAGTAATAGGAGAAAATAGTATTATAGGAGCCAATGTTTGGATTACCCAATCGGTTCCTAAAGACGCTGTAGTTAGCTATAAAACAGAAATTAAAATAAGACCAAAAAACAATGGAATTTAACAATAGTATTATTGGTCAAATAGGTAAAACCCCATTGGTTGAGGCAACACACTTGCTTTCAAAACCAGGAGTTCAATTATTTTTAAAATTAGAAGGGAATAACCCGGGAGGTAGTGTTAAAGATCGCCCTGCTTTTAATATGATTTATCAAGCTTTAAAACGTGGTGATATTAAAAAAGGTGGAACTTTAGTTGAAGCTACAAGTGGAAATACAGGTATAGCCTTAGCGTTTATATCAAAACTACTTGGTTTGAATATGGTTTTAATTATGCCTGAAAATTCTACCGAAGAACGCGTTAAAACCATGCGAGCTTATGGAGCTGAGGTTATTTTAACACCTTCTGAAATTGGTATTGAAGGCTCGCGAGATGTTGCTTTTAAACTTAGAGATGAAAAAGGATACACCCTTTTAAATCAGTTTGAAAATGACGATAATTGGAAAGCACATTATAAAACTACTGGTCCAGAAATATGGGAAGCCACTAACGGAAAAATAACCCATTTCATATCAGCAATGGGCACTACAGGTACAATTACAGGAGTTTCAACATTTTTAAAAGAAAAAAACAAAGCCATCACAATTGTAGGAGCACAACCCGCAGATGGTGCCAGAATACCAGGAATTAGAAAATGGTCGCCAGAATATGTCCCTAAATTTTTCAATCCAAAAAAAGTAGATATTGTTGTTGATGTTTCAGAAGAAGACGCCAAAGCAACCACAATAAAACTAGCTAAAGAAGAAGGTGTATTTGCAGGTATGAGTAGTGGCGGTTCTGTATTTAGTGCCTTAAAAATAGCCGAGCAAATAGATAGTGGTGTTTTAGTAGCTATTATTTGTGATAGAGGCGATAGGTATTTATCGTCTAGTTTATTTGAATAAATTCATCCAATATAAAAAAAGACCTTCCAGTATAACGATAACAAAAATATAGTTACTATTTTTGTTCGCTAGTTCATTAACCTATTTAATGTTATCAAGAAAGGCAGAGGGAATAGACCCGTTGAAACCTTGGCAACCCTTTTATCAATGAGTATGCAGATAAAGAAGGTGCTAAATTCTACTAATAAAATTTAATTTTATTGGAAAGATAACCAAAAGAACCTTACTTTTCTTGATGATATTTTTTATAATTTTTTTAAAACCCAAAAACTAAAAAAGAAATA
>JALRJA010000446.1 GCA_023255235.1 Flaviramulus sp. | reverse complement strand
AATTTCTTTTTTTATTTTTCTAAAACTAAGCGATGGCCAGCCGTGATTCATTTGTAAATTTAATTCTTTGTTCATTACCTTCTCCTTTTAATTGGACCAATTGTCCAGGTTTGTTTGTGCTGCTTGTTGTGCAGATTCTATAACTTTATCTAGCGCATCATCGGTATCTTTTTGAACAAAATTTGACTGATACATTATAGTAGTTGTTACTGAAGAATGTCTATATAACTTCTGTAACATTTGAATAGGGATTTTATCTCCAGAGATATTTCCAAAACTATGCCGTGCAATGTGCATGCTCAATTTCTTATCTATTCCTGCTTTTTCTGCAACTATCTCTAATCGCCTGTTAAAATTTCTTGTTGCTGTTTTGATTCTGGTTCTTAATAGTTTATCGTCTTTTTCATCAACTCCTTCCAATTCCTTAAATATATATTCTGAGTTATTATCCTTCTTAACTTTATTTAAAATATTTAATGCTTTACTTGGTATTTTCAAGGATACTAACTTACTATTCTTTCCCATTCTGTAATACAACCGATTATCTGAAAAATTCTTCCACTTTAACTTAAGAACATCACCAACTCTTATTCCAGCAAAATAAAAACTAATTAACCATACACTTAATGCATATTGTTGTGCATTTGTAAGCCCTTTTATGTTTTCTAGAATTCTGATTTCATCAATATTCAATCCTACCTTTTTTGTTTCAGGAAATCTAATTTGATATTTCCCTTTACCGAACGGATAAAATTGAGTATTTACAATAGATTTAGTTATTGCCAAATTAAAGATTGTCCTAAGAGTAATCATATAATTTGCCACTGTTCGTTTAGAGAGGAACCGCTTGTTAAGCAAAAAGTTTTCAAATTTTATAAGTAATTCGATATTTAATTCATCAAAATAAAGTTTATCCTTATTAAGAAACTCTCTAAATACTTCAATTCTCTTCATTTCAATATCTAATTGGTGAATTTTTCTTCTGCCTTCAATGTTTTTTAAATAAACTTTTGCGATTTCAAAAAATTCATTTGTCTTGTCAGAAACCACTAAGCTTTTAATTTTCCTTGAGGAAAAGTAATTATTACTAGTTTCAGCATCCAACAAACTTCTATTAACCTTTGAAAGTTTTTTAAAAATTAATTGATTAATACTTAATGCATCGGGATGTGATTTTTTCACCTGACCTTTAGTACAACATTTATTAATATTATTTAGTATTAAACATTACTTAAAAAAATCAAACAATTGTAAATCAATGTATTTTAACATATATTGATTGCTCATAATACTAAATAATCAGAGTTCATAACCCGGAGGTCGGGGGATCGTGCCCCCTCTCGCTACAGAGTATGTAAATGAAAAACCCAAGATTTAATTTCTTGGGTTTTTTGTTATTAAAACGGTTTTGTTTTCTATATCAATTAATCAATTTCCATACTGTGATCGTATTGACAACAACCTGGAAGATTTTTGTAGGCTTCTTCATCTCCTGCTGCTTTTGTGGTATCATAGCCTGAAGCTGCTATTGCTTTATGAATAGACATAGCATCTGTTTTAGAATCATCAAAAGATACAGCCATTTTCTTTTTATCTACATCCCAATTAGCATTAGCTACACCAGCAACACTTTTTGCGGCTTTTTCAATAGTTTTTTTGCACATACCGCAGTTTCCTCTTACACCAAAAGACAATTCTGTCATTGCTATCTCATTAGAAACTTCTGTAGTTGTTGTATCGGCATCTTTTTTTGTTTCGTTTTTACAACTTGTTAAACCCATAGCTACTATTACAGCTATACTTAAAATTACGTTTTTCATTTTTAAAAAATTTAATGGTTATTATTTATGTTTATTTAATCTATTACTTGTTTTACCTCTCCGCAGGTAAGCATAGCTTCTCCAAAATACGGATTGATTACTTTCTCTTCTTTGCTCAACCAATATGCTCCATTATTATTGTCTGCCATTGGACAAAATTCTACATAGACCTTTTCATTAACGCCAAATAATTGAACCGCTTTAATGATATACGATGACAACACTTTAAAATGATTTCTTTGTTCTTTTATATCTTTTGATTTTGAAATTACGGTAGCAGAAGATTTTATTTCTTTCTCTAAAGTACCCCAATTATTATGGGCTTCGTTTTTTACTAATTTCATATCAACAGCCAATAATTTATCTAAAAGGAGTTGTGATGCTTTTACAACATCTTTAGAGGCTTCTTTTACTAAAGCATTTTTTAAATCTATATAATTATTGTAAACCTCTTTTAGTTGTTTTTGAAAAGTTTTAGACACTTCAACTCGTTTATTTTTAGAAAACGCTATAACATTTTTGTCTGTGTTATGTTGCATACCTAAATGATTTTCATGCCCTGTCATTGTTTTATTACCTCCTTTGCTCATCATTGATTTTTTTCCTTGTAATTGTGCTGCTGCATCTACTGTAAAAGTACCGTTAGTTACAATTTCATTATCTGCAAACAGTCCTTCTAATACCTCATATTTATCACCTATTAAGTTGCCCAAGGTTACTTCACGCATTTCAAAAATAGGTTGGTCTGAATCTGTTTTTAAATAAACCACTGAACGCTCACCAGTCCATAGTATTGCTGATGATGGAATAGTTAACACTTCTGAATTGTTTGATGTAACTCCAGCTACTTTTGCAGAAACAAACATACCTGGTTTAAATATATTTTGTTCATTTTTAAGAACTACTCTTAAAGTTACTGTTCTGGTTTTTGTATTTAAAATGGGGTCTATAAAATCTACCCTTCCTTTAAACGCTTTGTTTTGATACGCATTTGTTGTTATAATAACTTCTTGCCCTTTTTTAAAATAGTCTATTTGATTTTCATAAACATCAAAATTTGCCCAAACTGTGTTTAGGTTAGCTATTTTTAATAAAGGCTGCCCAAGTTTAATATAATCGCCTTGTTCTACCAGTTTTTCTGTTACCGTACCAGAAACCGTAGCATACACAGGAACGTTTTCTGTTACTTTTCCAGTTTCTTCAATTGTATTTATTTGATTGTCTGAAAGTTTCCAAAGTTTTAACTTGTTTCTAACTGCTTTATACAATGCAGGCTGCATTTCTTTTAATGAGGCTGCTGTAATAAGTTCTTGCTGTGCAGCGTAGAGTTCTGGTGAATATATAGTTGCTAATAACTGACCTTTGCGTACTTCTTCACCTGTAAAACTAATATTTAACTGTTCTATTCTACCTGAAAAATAACTAACTTGTACTGCGTTTGCTTCTTCGTTTTCAGCAATTTTACCTGACAGTTTTATAGCATTATTTTCGGTTGTTCCATTACCAACTACAGTGGTTTGTACATTAGCTAAAGCCATTGCATTTGTAGAGAGTTTAAATTGATCTGCAGATAAACCGTCGGCACCTGCTTCAGCAGGAATTAAATCCATACCACAAATAGGACAGTCTCCTGCTTCTGGTTGCATAATTTGTGGATGCATTGAGCAGGTCCACATTTTATTGGTTTGAGAGGTCTCATGGTGTTCGTGTTTTGTATCACTTTTAGACAAACCACTAAAAAGTAACCAGCCTAAAAGCAAGCCTACCAATAGGATTACTAAATAAATTAAATATTTTTTCATCTGTTTATTTTTATTGTTTTTCGATGGTCACAACTACCTTAGATATTAAAAATAATCATTATTATGTGTGTTAATAATTACCTTTAACATGTTGGTTTCATTCTTTTTTATTTTTCTTTTTAAGAATTTTTCTAATAGTTGGTGACGATGTGTACCACAACACAAAGCCGCTTAAAACCGTAATTAAGCCTAACAATGAAAATACCCTTAAAACCGTTGTGTTAAAGTTATCTCTACCTTCATAATCCATTGTATGTGTCATCCATAAAAAATCAAACCAACGCCAACTTCTATGTCTTACCATTCTAAATTTACCGTCTTTTATAGATATATAGGCTTTTACTTCTTCATTTGTTTTATATGAAATAACGTAAGCTGGTAATAAATTTTTTCTGTATTCATGGTGTTTACTTACTTCATTTATTTGTTCTACAGATTTCACTTCTAAGTTACTTTTCATAAAGTTTTTGGCTATATATATTGCTTCTTCTTTTGTGATTGCACTTTTTGGGTTACCATCTATAGCATTAAATAATTGCTTTTCGTTTACCCAATAATACGGTGTGTTATCTATGTCTTTTAAGTCTATGGTTTTTATACCTTCAGAAACCATAAGTTTAGAAGGTGATATGAGGTTATTAAACGCTTTGTGATTATATTCTAAATTTCTAAAATGATCTCCATGTATTTCGTCTAAATTAGTCCAACTAAAGTATAAACCACTAATTGTCCAAAATAAAAATTGTATTCCTAAGAATAATCCTAAATAACGATGTGTTTTTCTAATTTTAAAGGCTGTGTGTCTGTTTAGCATTTATTAAAATTTTAATTTATTATACGTTTGGGGTTATTGAATTAAATAATTAATGATTGTGCTTTGAACATAATAGTTCTTAACCGAATCTATTTGATTCATTTGAAACTTTAGCTGTAATTCCTGAATATCTAAAACATCATTAAAATCTATAGTTCCTGTTTCATAGCTTTTAATAAGAATATTTTCAGTATTTTTGGCTTGTATTAAGTTTTTGCTCTGTGTTGTGTAGCTTATTCTTGCTGAAATACGCTCTTTTACTGCTTTATCTAAAAGCGTTTCTAAAATATTTAGTCGCTCTTGCTTTTGAGATTGTATTTCATACCGCTGCAATTCATTTTGCTTAGTTACCGATTTGTATTTTTTATTGAAAATGGGAATAGATACTGATACCATTGGCATAACTACATCTTTACCATTGTCATTAAAATTCATATCTGGTCTTTCTGTTACATTAATATAATCTAACCCAAAACCTATCATGGGGCTGCTTTCTTTTTGATTTAAGAGCTCCGATTTTTCAATGGATTGATATAGTTTATCATACTTTAACAATTCTGGATGCACCGCTAAACTTTCAGAATTAATTTCAAAATCTTCTAAGGGTATAATTAATTCTTCAACTACA
>JALRJA010000181.1 GCA_023255235.1 Flaviramulus sp. | reverse complement strand
ATTGTGTTTTAAGTGGCTTATATTTTTTTTGTCTCCAGTAATAAAATTATCCATGCCATAAACAAAATATCCCTCGTTAATAAACCTATCACATAAATGCGATCCTAAAAAACCAGCGGCACCTGTGATTAAAATTTTTTTCATGGATTCTGAATATTTCTTCCAATAGAGCTGTAATGAAAACCTTCTTTTCTCATTTCGTCTAAATCATAAAGGTTTCTTCCATCAAATATTACAGGATTGATTAAGTGTGTTTTTAGTTTTTCAAAATCTGGTGTTCTGAAAATACTCCACTCAGTACATATTATTAAGGCGTCGGCAGATTGTAAAGCAGGGTACATTGTATTATAGAAAGCTAATTTATTTCCATATTTTTTTTTAACATTAGGCATCGCTTCGGGGTCAAAAACTTGTAGTTTTGCGCCCTTTTGTAATAATTCATCTATAATATATAAGGCTGGTGCTTCTCTTATGTCATCGGTTTCGGGTTTAAATGCCAAGCCCCATATAGCAAAGGTTTTCCCTTTTAAATTGTTATTAAAAAACGCCTGGATTCTAGGAATTAGAATAGTTTTTTGAAACTCATTGGCAGTAATAACAGCGTTTAATATATTAAAATTATAATTTGTGTCTTTACCAGATTTATACAAGGCTTTAACATCTTTAGGGAAACATGAGCCACCATAACCTATACCTGGAAATAAAAAACGCTTGCCTATACGCGAATCGGTTCCCATGCCTATTCGGACTTTATCAACATCAGCACCAACTAGCTCACAATAATTGGCAATCTCGTTCATGAATGTAATCTTGGTTGCTAAAAAGGAGTTGGCTGCATATTTGGTTAGCTCTGCTGATTTTTTATCCATCACAATAATAGGGTTTCCAGATCTAACGAAAGGTTTGTAGAGTTTCATCATCATTTCTGTTGCTCGTTCTGAATTAGATCCAATAACAATACGTTCTGGTTTTAAAAAGTCATCAACAGCAAAGCCTTCACGTAAAAATTCAGGGTTAGAGACAACATCAAAATCTACTTTTGCATGCTTTGAAATAACAGTATGTACTTTATCGGCGGTTCCTACTGGCACAGTGCTTTTGTCTACAATAACCTTATAACTTTTAATAAGCTTACCTATATCATCTGAAACACCTAATATATATTTTAAATCTGCTGAGCCGTCTTCGTCTTCGGGTGTTGGTAAAGCGAGAAAAATAATGGTTCCATGGTTTAATCCTTCTTCAAGTGAGGTTGTGAAATTTAACCGATTGGCTTTTAAGTTTCTTTCAAACAAAACATCTAAATGCGGTTCATAGATAGGTACTTTTCCTTTTTGCATTTCTCTAACCTTTGCTTGATCTATATCTACGCAAAGTACATCGTTCCCTGTTTCTGCTAAACAGGTGCCTGTTACTAAACCTACATAGCCTGTTCCTATTACTGATACTTTCATTTAGTGTTATAAAATTTATTAATATGCTTTTTCTTCGCCTTTTATTATGTTTAATATTGTCTTAATAATGATTTTAAAATCTAAAAAGATTGACCAATTTTCAACATAAAAGATATCATACTTTACTCTATTCTGCATGTCTAATTCTTTCTCAATATTACCTCTATATCCACTCACTTGTGCTAAACCTGTTATACCTGGCTTAACGGTGTGCCTAACCATAAATTTGTTTATTTTGTTTTTATAATCGTTTGTATGGCTTAATAAAAGTGGTCTTGGTCCTACTACCGACATTGAGCCAAATAAAACATTATAAAACTGTGGTAATTCATCAATACTTGTTTTTCTAATAAACTTTCCTATTCTGGTTACTCGGGTATCGTTCTTAGTTGCTTGTACTTTATCTGATTCTTTATTGGCTTTCATTGAGCGAAACTTATAGCATGCAAAAAGATTAAAGTCTGTACCATGTCTCATTTGTTTAAAAAAAATAGGTCCTTTTGATTCTAACTTGATTAACAACGCAATTATAGGGATAAACCAAGATAAAAACCCTATTATTATTATCAAAGAAAACATAATATCAAAAGCTCTTTTAACAACCCTGTTTATGTGCCCTTTCAAAGGTACATTGCTTAACGAAAGTATTGGTATTAAATCATAGTTTTCAAACTTTAACTTTTTAGAGAAAACATATTTGTTGTCTGGTATAAATTTGAGTGTTTTTAAGTTGTTATCGGCGAAATAAATGAGTTGAGACATTTGACTATTTGATAATTCTTTGACAGAACAATATATTTCATCAATATTATTTTGAATTATAAAATTAAATAATTTATCAAAATCACCAAGTTTTTGAGTTTCTTCTTTATTAGTAAAAAACCCAAGATATTTGTAATCATGCTCTATATTGTTTTGAAAAAAACTTTCTAGTCTTCTAGTTGACTCATTCATTCCAATTATAATTACATTCACATAGTTATCTCCTTTAAAAGCCCTATACTTTCTCATAAGAATATTAATAGTTATTCTCCAAATATTTAGTAAAATGACTGTTAATAGGGAGAAAAGAAAAATATTGAGGTGTTGTATTTTATAGTTAATGAGATAGAAGTAAAAAAACACTAAAAGAATAAAAATAAAAACTCTTTTGAGAATTAGTGAAACTACCCGCACTATTTTAGTTGTTCTGTAAATGTCTTCAAAGGAAAAAACAAAAGATAAAATTATCCAGAAAAAATTTAATGTAATTACTTTAAGAATATCATCTGTAAAAAAGAAAGTTGTAAGAAAAGATATAATTAATAAATCAACTATATACAAAATGGGTTTTATCAACTGAGTATAAACTCTATTTTTCATATTATAATTAAACTTATCGTGTGGTTTTATTTCACAAAAATAATGAAAATGAAACAACTTAATTGATTATATTGTTTTTATTGAAAAATCAGGTTGGTATTGTTGTAATTTTCTAATTAAAAAGCTTGTGGTTTGCAGAGGTGGTAATTTTAAAAAACCTAACAAATATTGGTGATTTTTATTTTTAGACAACAAAAATAGTGGACTTAATGGTGGTTGAAACTTTTTTAAAGATAAGAACTAAAAACGTTTTTAGTAAAAATTTTTGTTCTTAAAAAATTTACAATCAGTATTAAATAGGACTTAAATTAGTAACTAAAAAAGCTACAGATAAAACATGTAGGTTATAAATTAATTTGTGATTTACTTTTATGGTTAGGTATTTTAACTGCTTAAGACTACTTGTATCAAGAAACATTATTGTGTTTATTTTGTCTTATGTTAAGCACTATTTAAAAGTAATGGTTAAAGTTTTATTATCTCTTTAGTTTATTCAAAAAAAAAAGATAATTTAGTGCTTAAAACTCACTCATATGATTATATTAGCCTACAAATTACTGAATCTTAAAATATGTATTCTCAAAACCACAATAATATTTATTTAAATTAACTAATAAGCAGTATAATAATAAATACTTCTATATAATCGTTTTAAAAATTTATTTCAACTAATAAGTAAATGCTTAAAATTAGGAAGGTGTTTGTTAATGCACTGCTTGTTTTGTAAAAAGATAAAAATTGAAAAAAAACATACTGATAACAGGAGGCGCAGGATTTATTGGAACTGGGCTATCATTGGCGTTGATAAAAAAAGGTTATAAAATAAGGGTGTTAGATAATTTATCTAAACAAATACATGGAGATATTCCTGAGAAATCACACTTGTTTAACCTAATAAATGGTAAGGTAGAATTTTTTAAAGGCGATGTTCGTAACAAACAAGATTGGTTAAAAGCTATAAAGGGTCAGCATATAATTATTCATCTAGCAGCTGAAACCGGAACTGGTCAATCTATGTATGAAATTGAAAAGTATACTGATGTAAATATCAAAGGAACATCTATTCTTTTAGACCTTTTAGCAAATCAAGAAGGTCATTTGGTAGAAAAAATTATTATTGCTTCCTCAAGGTCTATCTATGGAGAGGGAAAATATGAGTGTATTAAACACGGTATTGTTTACCCAAAGGAACGTAATAAAAACGACATGTTACAAGGTGATTTTAATGTTAAATGCCCCGTTTGTTGTGCAAATGCAAATTTGTTGTCAACAGATGAAACAAGTAAGATACACCCTTCATCTATTTATGGGCTTACAAAACAAGTGCAAGAAGAGATGTGTATGATAGCTGGTAGATCATTAAATATTCCTGTAGTTGCCTATAGGTATCAAAATGTTTACGGCCCTGGACAATCTCTATCCAATCCTTACACTGGAATATTATCTATATTTTCTACTCGAATTAAGAATAACAATGAAATAAATGTTTTTGAGGATGGTGAAGAAAGCAGGGATTTTGTTT
>JALRJA010000322.1 GCA_023255235.1 Flaviramulus sp. | reverse complement strand
TAATTTTTTTAATGCACCAGATACAGAAATGTTATTGTCAGTAGTAAGCGCTGTTTGATAAATTTCATCTTGCCAATCAGTACCCGAACCTAAGTTTGATAAATCACTAAACGGCGGCGTACTACCACCTGCTGCATAAGCTTCATTAACAATAATAGCATATTCTGTTGCGTTAAGAACAGGCATTTTTCGTGTTGTTTCTTGAAATCCTGTGTAGGCATTATATTCTACGGTTAAAGGTCTGTTTTTAACACCTGTTTTAGTAGCAATTAAAATGACTCCATTTGCAGCTCTTACACCATATATACCAGCTGTAGCATCTTTTAAGACATTAATAGATTCAATATCACTAGGATTTATAACGCTTAGGTCTTCAACAACGTTACCATCAACCAATATTAAAGGGCTGTTATCTCCATTTGTAGAAACCCCTCTAATGTTAATTGTTGAACGCCCACCAGGAGAGCCTGTATTAGCAGTTACATTAACACCAGTAACTTGACCTTGAAGTGCTTGTTCAATACGAGTGGGTTTTAACTTTTCAATTGTTTCAGAAGATACCACACTAACTGCTCCAGTTATTTCTTTTTTAGTTTGGGTACCATAACCAATTACAATAACTTCATCAAGTTCGGCAAGGTTTTCTTCTAATTGAATGGTTAAATTAGCTTTATCAACTACAACTTCTTTAGTTTTGTAGCCCACGTAAGTTAGAATTAGAGTAGAGCCAGTTTCTACGCCAGTTAGGGTAAAATTACCATCAAAATCAGTAACTCCACCTTTTGTTGTGTTTTTAACAATAACATTCACACCTGGAATGGGAAAGCCTGTATTGTCTTGAACATTTCCGCTTACGTCAATAATTTGCGCTTGGGCAAACGTAAGTGATACTAATGTTAAAAATGTTAAGAGGATTTGTCTCATATTTAGTTAGTTTTTGTTTTTATGTAAAACTAAACATGTAATATTGAATAATTACTATTTTTCACCTCAACAAAAAATATACACTGTAAAATAACAGTACTATTTATGTTAAATTCTCAAAACTATTGTTTTTACTTATAAATTAAGCTATTTTTAATAGTATTTGAGATTCACATAATGAAATATGTTGTGGTGTTGTATAGTTTTTTTTAAATATTTTAGACTTCATTATATTTCTAAAATATAGTTAGACAGGCTTGATTCATGAGATAAATTCATTTTTTTTCTTAATCTGTAACGTTTAACTTCAACACTTCTGTGTGAAATATTAAGTAACGGTGCTATTTCTTTAGATGATAAGTTTAGTCTCAAATAAGCACAAAGTCTTAAGTCATTTGATGTGAGTGTAGGATGTAAGTTTTTAATTTTTTTAAGAAAATCTTTATCAGCATTATTAAAGGCTTCTTCAAATAGATGCCAGTCGTCGCTATTATTGATGTTTTTATCAATAATTTTTATAACTTTTTTAATGTTTTTAGTGTCTTCAACATCTTGCAATTCTTTTTTTATAGTGTTTAAAAATTCGTTCTTTTTTATCAAACTCATTGTTGATATGCCAAGTTCTCTATTTTTATTTTCTATATCTTGTCTTAGTTTATCGTTATTGAATCTCATGAGTTGTTGCTTGTTTTCTAACTCTTTTAATTCTAATTCTCTTTCATTTTTTAGCATTAAACGTTCTCTTTGTTTTCTATAGTAGCGTTTGTAAATATTGTGGGTTAAAGAAGAGATAATCAAAAGAGAGAATATGTAAAGTAAAAGCATTAAATTAGACAAATACCAAGGGCGTTTTATATTGAAAGTATAGGAGGCTGTATTTTTTGTAAAAGTGTTTCCTATTTTAGCTCTTACTTTGAAAGTGTAATCGCCGTATGATAAGTTTTTGAAAGAAGCGGTTGAGTTTTCAGACCAATCACTCCAGTTTTGGTAAATGCCTTCTAATTTGTATTGATATTCGGTGTCTAAAAACTTTTCAAATTCAGGCACACTAAACGAGAAATCAATATTATTTTCATTGTTTTCAAAATAGCCTTTTGTTGTTTTGCTTATTTTAATAGAAGGTGAATTGATACTGTTTTTTGATATTTGATTAATTTTTATACTGAAGGTTTTGTTGTATAGTTTACCTAAGTCTAAAATGATATAACCAGATGATGTACCAATTAAGTATTTTTCTCCAATCATATGGGTAATATTTTCATAACCAGTTAACCCTCTTGGTAACGATTTAGAAAATGATATGTAATTAAGTTTTGGGGTTTGGCTTAGTTTGCCAAGTGTAAAATAGTTTAAATTTTGCTTAGAAAAACCCCAAAGTGTATGGGTGTTTTCATCAAAAATTAATTTGCCAGAAGTATAGTCTTCTGTTTTAAACAACTTACTTAGTGTGGTATCTCTAACAAATTCATTTTTTAAGCTGTTGTATTTATGAACGCCTTCTTTGTAGGTAAATAGTAATTCGTCGTTATATTTTAATAAGCTGGAGTTGAGCTCTTTACTAAACGATGGATTTTTTTCTACATCTAAAGCCTTTTTATAATCTGCATCTAGTTTAATTTTAAAAACACCCTTATACTCATGGCTTACAAATACATAATCGTTGAAAAATTCAAAAAATTTACTAGAATTATTAAAACCTGTAATTTTATTTCTAAATTTCCAAGTAGCATCTTGTTTTTCTAGTACATACAACCCATTGTAGCTTCCTTGTAGTAGTAAATCGGTTCTTCCTTCTATTGGTTTTATAACCCAAGTGCCTTGTTGAATACCACTAATTTTTTTTGATTTATTATCACTTACAATTGATGTTCCGGTATCGTGTCCACACAATAATTGGTTATCAATTTCAACTAAACACCAAACTGCTTCTTGAATGTTTTCAACAATTTTAAAATTGTCGTTGCTATTTAGTTGTTTGTAAAATAACCCTTGATTGGTGCCTAAATACAAATGGTTATTATAAACCACTGATGTATAAACTGTACCAATTTTGCCATCCTTATCATTATAAATACTAAAAGGCGATTTTACATTGATGCAATTAATACCGTTTTCTAAAGCAACCCATATATTGTTCTCCATATCTTCAAACACCCAATGTACCGTATTGTTACTCAAACCATGCTCACTATTAATGGTGTAGTTTATCTTTCCTTGAGCCGATAAATGTATAATGCCATTAGATCTTGTGCCTAAAATAAAACTATTGTCTTTTAATTGAATGCTACGAAACACACTTACCTGAGACAGCTTGTCATTTGCAGGTATATCCCATTTTGTAAGCAAATTTTCTTCTAGAATATAAAAGCCATTATTTTCGGTCTCTATTAAAAGCTTTTCGTCTTTACTAAAAATGTTAACGAGTCTGTTGTTTTGTACTATTGGGTGGTTAGAAATTAATTTTGACTTTCCTTTTTCAATTTTATAAATACCATCTTTAGTGTTTTGAAAATAAATAAACCCTTCTACTTTAAACATTTTGTAAATAATGGTTTCAGAATCTATAATATTATAGGATTTATTTGTTTTATTATAGATGTATATTCTTTTTAAAGATTGAAACAAAATAAAATCATCAATGCTAATTATATTCCAAAACTCTTCATCTTCAAGGAAATCAATTTTAAGGTTTTGAGATAAAGATTTGTATATCAGTAAGCCAAAATTATCTTTTTGCCAATACCCAAATTCGCTATTTGCTCCAGTATAAATTAAATCGTCAATAACACTAACAGATCGTATAATAGTTTTATTTGGTGATAAATAAAGTTGCCAATTGGCACCATTATATTCAAGTAAACCTTTGTTATTGGCAACGTAAATATTTTTTTCTTTTGATTGAGAAATACACCAGTTTTGAGTTTCGGCTCCATAATCTTTATTAGAAAATACTTCTATAGGCGGACTCACTTGCGACACAACAATTGTTGTTGTAAACAGAAGTATTTGTAATAAAAACTTTTTTGACTTCAATATTAAATAGTTTAGTTGTTGTGGCACTAATATACTAAAAATAATTACTTACAAGGTTTTTGTATAGGTGTATTTTGGTAATGTAGTATTTTAAGAAAGCTAATTTTAAAAGTATTTTTTTTAAAACATGGGGCTTTATTTTAATAAAAAATATTTTATGAAATTAATAAACAATTATTTTGGGTAGATATATAGTTAATTTTTATATTTGCCCACCGGAAAATTATTCAAAAAAATAATTGAGGTCGCGTAGCTCAGTTGGATAGAGCATCTGCCTTCTAAGCAGACGGTCATAGGTTCGAATCCTATCGCGATCACCAGTAAATAAAAAGCAAGCTTATTAGAGCTTGCTTTTTTTGTTTCAATAGTTTTTACTAATAAAACTAAACTCTAAATAGTAGGTATTTTAATCTTATATGTTATGTATAACTAAAATAAAAATGCTTAGTTGTAATTCGGTAATAGAAATTCCTTTCACTATTTTTGCCTAACTTATGGTAACAAACAAACAAGATATAAGGGCATTAACCAAGGAGCAAATTAGAGATTTCTTTGTAAAACAAGGTGACAAAGCTTTTAGAGGAAATCAGGTTTATGAGTGGCTTTGGCAAAAATCGGCACATAGTTTTGACGCTATGACAAATGTTTCAAAAGAAACGCGTCAAATGTTAGAAAACAACTTTGTTATCAATCATATAAAGGTAGATACCATGCAACGCAGTAACGACGGAACGGTTAAAAATGCCATTCGCTTGCATGACGGATTGATAGTAGAATCTGTTTTAATACCAACACCTACAAGAACAACCGCATGTGTTTCAAGTCAGGTTGGTTGTAGTTTAGATTGTAAGTTTTGTGCTACCGCACAATTAAAACGTATGCGCAATTTAAACCCCGATGAAATTTATGACCAAGTAGTAGCCATAGACAAAGAGAGCAGATTGTATTATAACCGCCCTTTAACTAACATAGTTTTTATGGGCATGGGCGAACCACTTATGAACTACAATAATGTTATTAAAGCAATTAACAAAATAACTTCTGTTGATGGCTTAGGGATGTCTGCAAAACGTATTACCCTTTCTACATCGGGAATACCAAAAATGATAAAAAAAATGGCAGATGACGATGTTAAATTTAACTTAGCAGTATCGTTACATTCTGCCATAGATGAAGTTAGAACCGCTATTATGCCATTTAATAAAACCTTTCCTTTAAAAGATTTACGTGAGTCTTTAGAATATTGGTACGCCAAAACAAAACGTAAAATAAGTTATGAATATGTTATTTGGAAAGGTATAAACGATACTCAAAAAGACATTGAAGCGTTTGTGCAATTTTGCAAATATGTACCTTGTAAGGTTAATATTATTGAGTATAACCCTATTGATGATGGTGTATTTCAACAAGCTAATAATGAGGCTTTAGAAAATTACATACAAACTTTAGAAAAAAATAAGATTGTTGTTAATGTAAGACGAAGTAGAGGAAAAGATATTGATGCAGCCTGTGGGCAGTTAGCAAACAAAGGGAATAAACTGTAGTTTCGGTTTCTTGTAACTTTTACAAATAGCCTTAATATACATACAAATTAAACTTTAAAAAAATAAACCAAAAAGGTATCTTTGGTACAATCATGAAAATAGTAGAACAAATAAAGCAACCTATAGCCTATGAAATGGATCTTTTTGAGCAAAAGTTCCAGCTCTCTATGTCAAGTAAAGTCGCTTTATTAAATAGAATTACGCACTATATAGTAAACCGAAAAGGTAAACAAATGCGACCTATGTTTGTGTTTTTGGTATCTAAAATGGTATCTAATGGTGAAGTGAGTGAACGAACATACAGAGGTGCCTCTGTTATAGAACTTATTCATACGGCAACTTTGGTTCATGATGATGTAGTAGATGACAGCAACAGACGCCGAGGTTTTTTTTCGGTTAATGCCCTTTGGAAAAATAAAATAGCCGTTTTAATTGGAGATTATTTACTCTCAAAAGGCTTGTTATTATCTATTGATAATAATGATTTTGATTTACTTAAAATAATTTCTATAGCTGTAAGAGAAATGAGTGAAGGCGAACTGCTTCAAATTGAAAAAGCTCGTAAATTAGATATTACAGAAGCTGTATATTATGATATTATTAGACAAAAAACAGCTACTTTAATTGCTGCATGTTGTAGTTTGGGAGCGGCTTCAGTAAAACCCGAATCACAGCATGTAGAAACCATGCGAAAATTTGGCGAACTTATAGGTATGGCATTTCAAATAAAAGACGATTTATTTGATTATTCTAATGCACAAATTGGTAAGCCAACAGGTATTGATATTAAAGAACAGAAAATGACGCTGCCTTTAATTTATGCATTAAACCAAGCATCAAAAAAAGATAAAAATTGGTTAATTAATTCTGTTAAAAATTATAATAAAGATACCAAACGAGTAAAAGAGGTTATAGCATTTGTAAAACAAATGGGAGGCTTAAATTATGCTACAAACAAAATGAGATATTTTCAAAAAGAAGCTTTACAATTATTAGAAGCATATCCAGAATCTATATACAAAGACGCTCTAAAACTTATGGTGAGTTACGTTATAGACAGAAAAAAATAATTAAAAATTACCACTGGTTAATTCTGTTTGAGTCTAGTTTTATAAAAATAAATAATAAAATGGTAAAAGCCCATAGCCCAGAGCCGCCATAACTAAAAAAAGGCAACGGAATTCCAATGGTTGGTAATAAACCCATAACCATACCAATATTAACAAGAAAATGTATAAACATAATGGAAGCAACACCATAGCCATAAATTCTACAAAATTGCGATTTTTGCAATTCGGCTAAATGTAAAATACGCAATAAAAGCAATACAAAAACAATAACAACAAAAGCACTTCCTAAAAACCCCCACTCTTCACCAACTGTACTAAAAATATAATCGGTATGTTGTTCAGGAACAAACTTACCTGTGGTTCTTGTGCCTTGCATAAACCCTTTTCCTGTTAAACCTCCAGAGCTAATAGCTTTTTCAGATTCATTTAAGTTGTAAGCATAGGTTTGTTTTATTCTTTTTAGTTTTTCAGGATCTTTTTCCAGTCTAAGCCAAAGCCCAATTCGTTCTTGTTGATGTGGTTGTAAGATATTTTCATAAAACAAATTTGTTCCAAAGGTTATAACAGTAGCCACTATTAATAGTAGGAAACTTTTATATATGCGGCGTTTTTTTTTGTTTAAAAAGTGAATTATAGCAATTACTACAAAAGCAATAAAAGATGCCGTAGTATAGCCAAATTTTAATGATAAAATAGCTAGCATAATTACTGAAACACCTATTATTAAGTAGTATTTAGGAAGCCCTTCTCTGTATAACACAAAAAAGAAAGCACCATATACAATAGTGCTACCTGTATCATTTTGTAGCAGCACTAAAATAGTTGGAAAAAAAATGATTATAAAAGTTTGAATTTGGTCTTTAAAAGATTTGATATTGGTATTTAAATCACTCACATATTTTGCAACAGCCAGTGCGGTTGCAACTTTAGCAAATTCGCTTGGTTGAATTGTAAAATTACCTATTGCATACCAAGATGTAGCTCCATTTACATTTTTTCCAAAAATAAAAAGACCAATTAAAGAGAGTAACGAAAGTAAATAAATAATACTTGAAAATCGTTCATAAAATTTAGCATCTATTGCTAGTAAAACAACAATTAAGATAAAGTTGAAAAAGATAAAAACAAGCTGTTTACCATAGGGTTGTGAAAAGTCAAAGTAGTTTAAAGTGCTTCCAGTTTGTGAAGCCGATAAAATATTTAACCATCCAAAACCAACTAATAGCAAAAAAAGGAAAATGCTAATCCAATCAAAATTAAAATGCCTATTTGTTTCTCTAATCATTTAGTTTACTTCACTATTAATTATGTCAAGTTGTTTTTTTAGTTGGTTATATTCAGCTTCATCAACAACCTGCAAACGGGTATTTTCGTTAATTCCAAAAGGTACACCTGCAAAAGGTTTTGCATATTCATGTTCTAAACTATGTTTAAGCAACCAATTTTCCAAATCGGTTCGTGTTATTTTGCCTTTTATATGTTTTTCAATCATTAAACTAGCTACTTTACCAGCAAATCTACTTCCCCAATAGCCATTTTCTACAAAAACAGCGATGGCAATTTTGGGGTTATCTTTTGGTGCAAAAGCCACAAAAATAGAGTGGTCTGTTAGTTGTTTTTTTGCTTTTGAAATAATGGCAAAATTTTCAACAGTACCGGTTTTACCACAAACATCAATATCTGGTATTTGCAGAGTAGAAGCAGTTCCATTTTTATAAACTTGTAGCATACCTTCAATTACGGGCTCAAAATAAACCTTATCAATACTGGTTTTTTTTGGTGTAGTAAATTGTGTTGGTAGTTCTTCACCTTCTATTTTTTTTATAATGTGAGGCGTATAATAATACCCTCTGTTTGCTATTGCTGCAATCATATTTGCCAATTGTATAGGCGTTGTAGCTACTTCACCTTGTCCTATGGCATTTGATATGGTATAGGTTGAATAAAATGTATTTGGATAGGCTCTTTTGTAATAGTCTCTATCAGGTATTCGCCCTTTTTGACCTACTTTTAAATCATATCCTAAATAGTTGCCTAAGCCAAAACTTTTTGCATGCATACTCCAATTGTTTATACCAGTTGAGGCATTGCCATTTTTGTCTAAAATTTTTCTGTAAGTTGAAGCAAAATAGGCATTACAAGATCTTTGAATACCACTAACTAAATTATTTCTTGTACCATAATCACAATGGCACTTCATAAAACGGTTTCCATAATTATAACCAGTGTAACAAGTAACGGTTTCATGAGGTGTTATAACGCCTTCTTGAAGGGCGATAAGGGCATTCATGAGTTTAAATGGCGAACCTGGTTCATAAACACCTTGCAAGCTTCTGTTAAAAAGAGGTTTAGAAATAGAATCGTTGTATAAGTTTGTGAAATTTTTAGAACGGTCTCTTCCAACTAAAATATTAGGGTTATAAGATGGTGCTGAAACCATGGCTAAAATTTCACCTGTTGATGGCTCAATAGCAATAACACCACCACGTTTATTTTTCATGAGTAACTCACCATAAGCTTGTAGTTGTGCATCAATAGTTATGGTTATATCTTTTCCTTGTTTTGGTAAAGTATCAAACAACCCATCTTTATATGAGCCAATGTTTCTGTTAAATCTATCTTTTTGAATAAACTTAATACCTTTTGTGCCTCGTAGTATATCTTCATAGGATGCTTCTACACCTTGTTTGCCAATTAAATCACCTATTTTATAGTAAGGATCTTTTTTTATAATAGCATTATTAACTTCACCTATATCGCCAAGAACGTTTGCTCCAATAGAAGTTTGATAGTGTCTAAGCGATCGTTTTTGAATATAAAAACCCCGATACCGTCTCATTTTTTCTTGTAAAACGGCATAATCTTGTTTTGATATGTGCGATACAAAAACCGAAGGTAATCTAGGTGAATAATGATAGGCTTTTTTATAAGTGCTTATAAATGTTTCTTTATCAATCTTTAATAACGAACAAAACTCTAAGGTGTCTAAGGGTTCTACTTCTTTAGGAATTATCATAACATCGTATGATGGTTGGTTGGCTACCAGAAGCATTCCATTTCTATCATAAACAAAGCCACGTTTTGGGTAATCATATACTTTTCTAATGGCATTATCTTCAAACAAGTTATGTGTGTTTTCTTTATATACTTGTAAATAGAAAAGTCTTGAGAGAAACAAAATTCCAACACCAATTATTGAGATAAAAAGTAAAAACGGTCTCATTTAGTTTTTTTACTAAAAATTATAGTTAAAAGCATACTCAACAAGATAGTAAAAATGGATGAAAACAAGGTTTTTTGAAACACTAAAATTAGTTTAGAAATGCTAAAAACTTCAAATAAAAATAAAATCAAATGGTGTAAAACCGTTAGTAGAGTAAAATAAGTAAGTTTTGAACCAAAATCTATTGAGTTAAACTTTATAGTTTGATGTTCATAAATTGTTCCAAAAGTAAATTTTAAAATAGCAGGTCTAATATAGGCTATAAAAACAGATGCTGCTGCATGAATGCCGCCTGTATCCATGAAAAAATCGATAACTAAACCCAATAGAAAACTTAAAATAATTAAAATAATCCGATTATTTTTTACGGGGTATAAAGCAATAAATAAAATATAAACATAGGGGTTTATGTATCCTAAAAACTGAATATTATTAAAAATTAATACCTGAAAAAGTAGTAATAATAGAAAGCGCAAAGTATGTATAGATAGAATATTAGTCATTTAAAATAGCTTCTAAATTAAAAACAGTAACATCAAGATGGCCTTCAGGAGTTCGTTCTAATCCAGAATTTGTGATGCCTACAATGAAATAAAAAGGAAAAACATGAAAAAAATATCATTAATTGGAGCAGGGCAAATAGGTGGAACTTTAGCTCATTTAATTGGAAT
>JALRJA010000278.1 GCA_023255235.1 Flaviramulus sp. | reverse complement strand
CGATTACCTCTCTGAGGGATGAGATCTCCTGCAAAAGGGCAAGGATCTCGATAATCAGCGAAACTTTGATGGCGGTTGGATAGACATCGTTAGTGCTCTGTGATGCGTTGACATGGTTTGGGTAAAAGGAAGAAGCACAGTTTCAAATCACGCATTAAACGATGTTCTGCGTGGTGGAAGCCGAACTTTGTTTCCAAACACAACAGAAGCCGAATATTACGACCCCGATGCTTTTGTTACGACAACCGCTGCGCAGCGGTCAGCGTCGAGAAGCAACCGGTGCACATCGAGTGCCTGCTCTCGAATTGGTCCACCCTCAACGATCTCGAGGAGGCCGGCAACTGACGACAGCATTGAGGTTGCAAAATTTTTAGCTAAGAAAGGACCTAAAGGCACATATTCCCATTTTTGAATATCGCGAGCACTCCAATCGTTCAATAATACTAAACCGAAGATATATTCTTCAGCTTCATCAATAGGTATTGGCTCTCCTAAGTCGTTTGCATCAGTAGTTATAAAAGCCATTTCTAATTCAAAATCTACTAATTTGCTAGGTCCAAAAAGAGGTTCGGTAGCATCAGCAGGAAAGGTTTGTCCTTGAGGTCTGTGTATGGGAATACCAGAAGGTATAATAGATGAGCTTCTACCGTGGTATCCAACAGGAATGTGAAGCCAATTTGGCAATAAGGCATTATCGGCATCTCTAAACATTTTGCCAACATTGGTAGCGTGTTCTATACTTGAGTAAAAATCTGTATAATCACCAATTTGAACAGGCAGTTGCATTTCTATTTCATCTAGTCTAAACAGCACAATTTCCTTATGATGCTTATTTTGTTTTAAATCAGTATTATTACTATCAAAAATATGAGCAATTCTATTTCTTACAGCTCGCCAAGTTTTACGGCCATCAGCAATAAAATCGTTTAATGAATCTTGTAGAAAAATATCTTCAGTTAAAGCAATACCATCAAAATACCCTAGTTGGTGTAAAGCTCCTAAATCTATAGCTGTATCACCAATTCGTGTGCCTATAGTAATAATATCATCACGAGTTAAAAATACGCCAAACGGAATATTTTGAATCGGGAAATCAGAATTTTTATCTACGTGTAGCCACGATTTTCTATCTGGGTTGTTTGCTGACAAAGACATAATTACTTTCTTCTTTTAAATATTTAATGCTATTCAAACCTACACATTTTTTTCATTTTAATAAATAAAAATACTTAAAATTTACATTTTATTTAATCGTTAATAAATTGTTTAAAAACTTATTCCTAAATATGTCATTTTAGACGATTTTAAATAATCTATTTCCTATTTTTGCTCCACATTAAACAAGAACTTATTTTTATGCAACGCGACAAACAAATTTTTGAACTTATTGAAGCTGAAAAAGAACGCCAACTTGAAGGAATAGAACTTATAGCCTCTGAAAATTTTGTAAGTAATCAAGTTATGGAAGCAGCTGGCTCTGTATTAACCAATAAATATGCAGAGGGTTACCCAGGTAAACGCTATTATGGTGGTTGCGAAGTAGTTGATGAAATAGAACAAATTGCTATAGATAGAGCCAAAACCTTATTTGGTGCTGCCTATGTTAATGTACAGCCACACTCAGGAAGCCAAGCCAATACAGCGGTTTATCATGCTTGCTTAAAACCGGGTGATACAATTTTAGGCTTTGATTTGTCTCACGGTGGGCATTTAACACACGGTTCTCCAGTTAATTTTTCGGGTAGATTGTATGTGCCTACTTTTTATGGTGTAGAGCAAGAAACAGGTGTTTTAAATTACGATAAAATTCAAGAGATTGCTACTAAAGAACAACCCAAATTAATTATTGCTGGTGCTTCTGCCTATTCTAGAGATATAGATTTTAAACGCTTTAGAGAAATTGCAGATAGTGTTAACGCTATTTTATTGGCAGATATTTCGCATCCTGCTGGTTTAATTGCAAAAGGAATTTTAAATGACCCTATGCCGCATTGTCATATAGTTACAACAACAACGCATAAAACATTGCGAGGTCCAAGAGGTGGACTTATTATGATGGGTGAAGATTTTGATAATCCGTTTGGGTTAAAATTAAAAAACGGAAGCTTGCGTAAAATGTCATCGTTGTTAGACTCTGCTGTTTTTCCAGGAAATCAAGGCGGACCA
>JALRJA010000231.1 GCA_023255235.1 Flaviramulus sp. | reverse complement strand
ACAGGAGAGTTAATAGATTTTAATTGGGTGTACTGAGGAAAATTAAGATTAATGGTTTCATTAACGCCAATGTCAAGCAAATAATTACAATTGTTATTGTTAATAGCGTTGTCACTACAGCTATATAAACAAATTAGGTATAAAAACAGGGCAATGTATTTCATGTTATCTATAAATTTGATGAGCAATTTACGTTAAAAAATAAAATTCTTACAAATATTTTGTATATTTGTTTATTAATCTCGTGCTTACGAGATTTTTTTATTTACTGAATTTTTTCAGTAACTTTTGTAAAATAAAACGATGAAGTTATGAGTAAAGTATCATACTATACACCAGAGGGTTTAAAAAAATTGCGTGAAGAATTGAAGCAATTAAAGGACGTAGAGCGCGTAAAAGCCTCAAAAGCCATAGCTGAAGCTAGAGACAAGGGTGATTTAAGTGAAAATGCCGAGTATGATGCTGCCAAAGAAGCTCAAGGCATGTTAGAGATGCGTATTTCAAAACTTGAAGATGCTTTGGCTGGTGCTCGTATTATTGATGAAACACAATTAGATAATTCTAAAGTTTTGGTTTTGTCTAAAGTGAAAATAAAAAACCAAACCAATGGCATGGAAATGGTTTATACTTTAGTAGCCGATGGAGAAGCCGATTTGGCAGCCGGAAAAATATCGGTAAATTCTCCTATAGGAAAAGGCTTATTGGGAAAAGCTGTAGGTGAGGTTGCAGAAATTAAAGTACCCAACGGTGTTATGAAATTTGATATTATTGAAATATCAAGATAGTTTTCTTTTTCAGTATTGATATACTGTTACTATTCAAATTTTAAAATATATTACTGTATGGCTTCAGTTTTCACTAAAATAGTAAACGGCGAAATACCCTGTTATAAAATTGCCGAAACCAATGATTTTTTAGCATTTTTAGATGTTAATCCAAATTCAAAAGGGCATACACTTTGTATTCCTAAAAAAGAGGTTGATAAAATTTTTGATTTAGATGAAGCTACTTATACAGGTTTAATGACTTTTTCAAAAAAAGTTGCCAAAGCTATTGAAAAAGTAATAGTATGTAAGCGAGTTGGTTTAACAGTTATTGGCTTGGAAGTACCGCATGTGCATGTGCATTTAATTCCGTTGCATAGCATGGAAGATGCTCGTTTTACTACCAAACAAAATCTTAAACCCGAAGAATTTCAAGAAATAGCAAATACCATCAAGAAACAGTTGTAAACTTGGTTATGCCAAACATTATTTTTTTGGAATAAAAGTTAATGAAACACCATTAACACAATGTCTTTTTCCAGTTGTCTTTTTTGGACCATCATTAAAAACATGCCCCAAATGCCCGCCGCAAGTAGCACAATGCTCTTCGGTTCTAGCATACCCCAAATTATAGTCTGTTGAGAAGGCTACATTACCCTCAATTTCTCTGTCAAAGCTAGGCCAACCAGAGCCAGAATCATATTTATGCTCGCTTTTAAACAAAGGCGTTTTGCAGGCTTTACAAACATATATACCCGATTCATAATTTTTGTTTAAGTCACTGCTAAAGGCACGTTCTGTACCAGCTTCTCTTAGTACATGAAATTCTTTATCAGATAACTGCTTTTTCCATTCGGCTTCAGTTTTAGACACGTTATAGTTTTTTTGAGGTTCTTTTTGAGTATTTCCTTTGCAATTAAATAAACAAAAGGTACAAATAAATAGTAAAATTGGTTTCATAAAAAATAATTTTACTAAAGTAGTCGATTTTAATTAAATAACATAACAATTTAAAAACACCGTTTTGTAAATCAATAAAAAAACAGATGAAAACAAAGTAAAAAGGTATGATTTTTGTAATTTTATAGAAACCAAAATAATTTATACATGAAATCTAATAGAATAATTTTAATTTTAGGAATAATGGTCGTCATTATTTCGTGTGCCACAAATCCGTTTACAGGAAAAAAAACAATGGCATTTGTACCTAATTCGCAACTATTTCCTTCAGCGTTTGCACAATACGATCAGTTTTTATCAGAAAACAATATCATAAAAGGAACCAAAGAAGCCGAGATGATAGCTAGAGTTGGCCAACGAATAGCCGTAGCAGCAGAACGCTGGCTAGATGCTAATGGCCAGCAAGGTTATTTAAAAGATTACAAGTGGGAATATAATTTAGTAAATGATAAAACTGTAAATGCTTGGTGTATGCCAGGAGGTAAAATAGTATTTTATACTGGTATTTTGCCAGTTGCAGAAAATGAAACTGCCATAGCAGCAATAATGGGTCATGAAGTTGCTCACGCACTAGCCAATCATGGGCAACAGCGTATGAGTGCAGGCATGCTACAACAATTGGGAGCTGTAGCAGGTAATGTGGCCATAAACGATGCTAAATCTAGAGAATTGTTTAATCAAGCTTATGGTATTGGTTCACAAGTAGGAGGTATGTTGCCATTTAGTAGAAGTCATGAAACCGAAGCCGATAAAATTGGGCTGTATTTAATGGCAATAGCTGGATATAACCCAGATGAAGCCGCCGAGTTGTGGAAACGCATGAAAGCCAATAGTGGCGGCCAAGCACCACCTGAGTTTTTAAGCACACACCCATCAAACGATTCTCGCATTGCAGAATTAATAGAATTGGCTCCTTTGGCTAAAGCTGAGGCTAAAAAGTTTGGCGTTGCATCATTCAGACCTGTAACAAAAATGTAGCATGACCAGTTCAATATAAAATATTTGATTACTTTAGTAGGCTGCCAATAAAAGGCAGCTTTTTTTATGAAAAAATTAGAAAAAGGAAGTAAAAAACTTCTAAATGCTTGGGCATTTTATGATTGGGCAAACTCTGTTTATACACTTACTATTGCATCATCAATATTTCCTATATTTTATTCGGCATTATTTGTTTCAAAAATAAAAACAGTTCAAGCTTTTGGCTTTGATTTTAAAAGTACTGCTTTAATAACTTTTGTTACAGCCTTTACTTTTCTTGTAGTGGCAATTACATCACCAATACTGTCTGGTATTGCAGATTATGTTGGTAATAAGAAAACTTTTATGAAGTTTTTTTGTTACCTTGGAGGTGCAGGTTGTATGGGTTTATACTGGTTTAACCTAGATGCTATTTATTTAAGTATTCTGTTTTATTTTATGGGATTAATTGGCTATTGGGGTAGCTTGGTGTTTTATAATTCATATTTACCTGATATAGCTTTTGCAGAACAGCAAGACAGTGTAAGTGCCAAAGGGTTTAGTTTTGGTTATTTTGGTAGTGTTTTATTACTTATTATAAACTTGGCAATGGTTATGAGTCAAGATGAAGGTGAGGCTAAAATGCAAATGATGCGTTATGCTTTTATAACAGTAGGCTTATGGTGGGTGTTATTTAGTCAATATTCGTTTTATTGGTTGCCTAAAGGTGCATCGAAAGAACATAAGGTTACACGAGCATTGGTTTTTAATGGATTAAAAGAGTTACAACAAGTTTGGAAACAACTCAAATTAAATATAAGATTAAAACGTTATTTGTATGCCTTTTTTGTTTTTAGTATGGCTGTACAAACCATTATGTTGGTAGCTGTTTATTTTGGTGAAGAAGAAATTGCTTGGGGAAGTGATGATGTTAAAACAACGGGCTTAATAGTTAGTATTTTAGTTATTCAATTAGTAGCGGTTGTAGGTGCTATTTTAACCTCTAGAGCTTCTTCAAAATTTGGTAACATAAAAGTATTAATTGGCGTTAATTTTATTTGGATGAGTTTGTGTTTTTATGCTTATTTTATGAAAACACCTATTCAGTTTTATGTAGCTGCTGGCTTGGTTGGTTTGGTAATGGGAGGGATTCAATCATTGGCACGATCTACCTATTCAAAGTTTTTACCAGATACAGAAGATACAACTTCTTATTTTAGTTTTTATGATGTAGCCGAAAAAATAGGTATTG
>JALRJA010000211.1 GCA_023255235.1 Flaviramulus sp. | reverse complement strand
CTTAACATTTCTGGGAACGATGGTGTTAAAAAGGGTTTCTTTAAAATGTTTTTCAAGCTCTTCGGAAACTTCTTTCGCAAGGTTGTTGCGCATGTCTACCATGGTTCTTACTATCCCAATAATACGATTGTTGGTTAGGTTTTTGTTATTAAGTTTGGTAATGGTGTCCATGAGCGATGTGATGCCCTCAAGAGAATAATACTCACACTGAAGAGGAACCATGGTGTGATTTGATGCTATCAGAGAGCTAATGGTTATGGGGTGCAATGATGGGGGTGTATCTAAAATAATAAAATCATACTCTAGGGTCTGTAAGGTTTTTTTAAGGTGCTCTACTGTGATGTGTGAATTGTTAATTGCTGCTTCATAGCCCAACAAGTCTGTGCCGCCGGTAATTGCGTCATATTGGTTTTCAGAGTGCTGAATACACTCTTTTATATTGGTTCCGTTGGCAACAGAGAAAAGGGTGTGTTCATTTTTTTTGAGCCCAGAGGCTGTGGTTGCGTTGCCCTGAGGATCCATATCTATTAACAATGTTTTGCGCTTAGTTTTTGCTAGGGCTGCCGCAAGATTAACTGCGGTCGTAGTTTTGCCAACCCCTCCTTTTTGGTTTGCTATAGCTATAACCCTGCTCATTCTAAAAAAACTTCTACAATGCAGCGCTCTTTTTCGTGAAGGGTGTAAGGGTGAATTTTGTGGCGCAGGGTTAGGTTTTTTAGCTCGTCCTTGGTTTTGTGCAACATACCTTTCATTAGCAAATATTTTGAGTTTGGCAGGGTTATTTTGTTTGTCATTTGCAGTATTTTTTCCGTGGTTGCAACCGCGCGAGCAACAATAAGATCATAGCTTTCATCGGTGTTGTTGGCTATGTTTTTTTGGATTACCCTGGCGTTTTTAAGGCCAAGCCTGTTTATGGTTGTTTTTAAAAAATGGGCTTTTTTGGTTTGTTTTTCTGCTAAATCTATTACAAGGCTTGGTCTTGTTATCGCAATTATTATTCCCGGAAAACCGTTGCCAGAGCCAAGGTCTAGAATCCTGTTTGTATTGGT
>JALRJA010000193.1 GCA_023255235.1 Flaviramulus sp. | reverse complement strand
CATTAGCAAATGTTAGCCCTAACATACCTTGTTTTTTAAGGTTTGTTTCATGAATACGGGCAAACGATTTTACAATAACAGCTGCAATACCTAAAAAGCGAGGTTCCATAGCTGCATGTTCTCGTGAAGAACCTTCTCCATAGTTATGATCTCCCACAACAATGGTTTTAATGCCTTTAGCTTTGTACTGACGTTGTACATCTGGCACGCCTCCATATTCACCCGTTAATTGATTTTTAACAAAATTCGTTTTTTGGTTATAGGCATTTATTGCACCAATTAAACAGTTGTTTGAAATATTATCTAAATGCCCACGGAAACGCAACCAAGGTCCAGCCATACTAATATGGTCGGTTGTACATTTTCCAAAAGCTTTTATTAATAATTTAGCACCTTTTATAGTGTTTCCGATAGGTTCAAAAGGCTTTAATAATTGTAAACGCTCTGAAGTTGGAGACACATTTACTTGCACATGACTACCATCTTCTTCGGGAGCCAAATAGCCATTATCTTTAACTTCAAAACCTTTTGGAGGTAATTCCCATCCTGTTGGCTCTTCGAACATGACTTCTTCACCATTTTCACTGATAAGTTTATCCTTCATAGGGTTGAAATCCAAACGACCTGCAATGGCAATAGCCGCTGTAATTTCTGGTGAAGCTACAAAGGCATGTGTATTTGGGTTTCCATCAGCACGCTTCGCAAAGTTTCTATTGAATGAATGTACGATGCTATTTTTTGGTGCATTTTTTGGGTCGCTATATCTAGCCCATTGCCCAATACAAGGTCCACAGGCATTGGTGAAAATTTTTGCGTCTAATTTTTCAAATACTTGAAGAATACCGTCTCTTTCTGCAGTATATCTTACTTGTTCAGAACCTGGATTAATACCTAATTCAGATTTCATTTTAATGCCCTTATCTAAAGCTTGTTGTGCAATAGATGCGGCACGCGATAAATCTTCATATGAAGAATTGGTACAAGACCCAATCAATCCCCATTCTACAGCAATTGGCCAGTTGTTAGCAGTTGCTTTCTCCTTCATTTCTTTACCAACATTGGTTGATAAATCTGGAGTAAACGGACCATTTAATAAAGGCCCTAGTTCTGATAAGTTAATTTCTATAACCTGATCGAAATATTTTTCTGGTGAAGCATAAACTTCGGTATCGGCAGTTAAATATTCTTTAACTTTATTAGCGGCATCGGCAACATCTGCTCTATTAGTAGAACGCAAATAGCACTCCATAGATTCATCATAACCAAAAGTAGATGTGGTAGCACCTATTTCTGCACCCATATTACAAATGGTACCTTTACCGGTACAAGAGATGGCTGTGGCTCCAGGCCCGAAATACTCAACAATGGCACCTGTACCACCTTTTACGGTTAAAATTTCGGCTACTTTTAAAATCACATCTTTTGGTGCTGTCCAACCCGATAATTTACCTGTTAACTTCACCCCTATTAATTTAGGGAATTTAAGTTCCCAAGCCATACCTGCCATCACATCAACGGCATCTGCACCACCAACACCTATAGCAACCATACCTAAACCACCAGCGTTAACAGTATGCGAATCGGTACCAATCATCATCCCTCCTGGGAAGGCATAATTTTCCAATACTACTTGATGGATAATACCCGCCCCTGGTTTCCAGAAACCAATCCCATATTTATTTGAAACGGACTCTAAAAAGTTAAACACCTCACTACTTACGCTGTTTGCATGTTTTAAATCAACTGCCGCTCCTTCTT
>JALRJA010000062.1 GCA_023255235.1 Flaviramulus sp. | reverse complement strand
TCTGCTATTTTATCTGTTGGTGCTATTGTTGAAAAACCTGTGGTTAAAAACGGTAAAATAGTTGTTGGTAATACCATGAAGCTAACTCTTGCTTGTGATCACAGAACCGTTGATGGTGCAACAGGAGCAGAATTTCTTCAAACACTAAAAGGGTATATAGAAAACCCTATAACAATGTTGGTATAAAGTAGTTATATCACAAAAACAAAAAAGATAAAACCTGTTTTTAATAAAGAAGCAGGTTTTTTTTTATCTTTAAGAAATTAATCAATAAAGATGAAAAATACTATATTATTAATTCTACTATCAACTCTTTTGAGTTGTGTAACTATAAAGGTAGAAACCCCAATACTTTCAGATGTAGAAAAAAGTTTATATTACTTAGCATCCGATGAATTAGAAGGAAGAAAAACAGGAACAGATGGTATTGAAAAAGCAGCTGTTTTTATTGAGAATATTTTTAAGGAGAATAAGATTAAACCCTACTTTAAAACCTATAGAGATAGCTTTAATTTGAAAGAAATTATAGGGTATAATATTGTTGGTTATTTAGAAGGAACAGATAAAAACCTTAAAAACGAATTTGTAATTTTAGGAGCACACTACGATCATATAGGAAAAGCAAAAGAAGTAAATGGTGATGTTATTGCAAACGGAGCTAATGATGATGCCTCTGGAACAGTTGCTGTATTAGAATGGGCAAAATATTTTTCAAAAGCAAACAACAATAAACGCAGTATTTTATTTACTTTGTATGATGCAGAAGAAATGGGTTTAAAAGGCTCAGAGCATTTAGCAAAAAAATTAAAAGCAGCCCATTTAAATATCTATACCATGATAAATTTTGAAATGATTGGTGTAGCTCGAGCAACTGGTGAAACAATGGCTTATATTACAGGATATGAAATGTCTAACATGGCAGAAAAGCTAAACACCTATGCCAATAACGAAATTATTGGTTTTTTGCCACAAGCCAAAACATACAACCTCTTTAAGCGATCTGATAATTATCCGTTTTACAACGAATTTAAAATACCTGCACAAGCTATTTCAACATTTGATTTTACAAACTTTGAATATTACCACCATGTTGATGACGAAGCAGATAAAATGGATTTAAAGCACATGACCAACTTTATAAATAAAATGATACCAGCATTACAAGGTATGATAAACGCACCAACTAAAGAAATTACAATTATTAATGAGTAAAAATGTTATTATAACAGGAACCAGCAGAGGAATTGGTTTTGAGTTAGTAAAATTATTTGCACAAGCAGGACACCAAGTTTTGGCACTTTCGCGAAATGAAAAACCAGTTAGCAATTTAAAATTAAACAATGTTAGCTCGTTTGCTTTTAATTTAAACAATGCCGATAACTATAAAGCAGTAGAAACTTATATTAGTAAAAATTGGAAACATGTTGACATTGTAATAAACAATGCCGGTGCTTTAATAAATAAACCGTTTTCTAAAACAACAATAAGCGATTTTGAAACTGTTTATAAAACCAACGTTTTTGGTGTAGCAGAGTTAACGCGTGTTGTGTTACCTTACATGAAAAAAGCAAGTCATGTGGTTACCATTAGCTCAATGGGCGGCGTTCAAGGTAGTGTAAAGTTTCCTGGTTTAGCAGCATACAGTTCTAGTAAAGCAGCCGTTGTAACCTTAACAGAATTACTTGCCGAAGAATATAAAGAATCGGGTATTTCATTTAATGTATTAGCTTTGGGAGCTGTACAAACCGAAATGTTAGACGAGGCATTTCCTGGATATCAAGCACCTTTAACCGCATTAGAAATGGCACAATATATTTTTGATTTTTCGCTTAATGGAAACAAATATTACAACGGTAAATTATTGCAAGTTTCTAATTCAACACCATAGAAAAACTAGTATTAACTGCAATTTTTTTGTTTGAAATTAATGGTTTTCTTTTAAAAATTTTTGAGGGAAATTATTTTTAAACTTTTTCAACCTTGGAATAGAAACGTTTTGAATATACGGATGATTAGGGTTGCGTTTTTCATAATCTTGGTGATAATCTTCTGCAATCCAGAATTTTTCAAAAGGATATATTTCTGCGGCAATTTTAACACCTAATTTTTTTGCTAGTAGGGTTTTCTTTTCTAAAATAATATTTTTTTGTTCTTCATTTTGATAAAATAAAATAGAACGGTATTGAGAACCTCTATCATTTCCTTGCCCATTAATTTGAGAAACATTTTGTGATGCAAAATAGACATCTACCAGCGTTTCAAAACTCACAATTTTAGGGTCATAAATAACTTCAACAGCTTCAGCATGCCCGGTTTTTCCGGTGTTACTAGATTCGTAGGTTGGGTTTTGTGTATGCCCTCCTGAATACCCAGAAATGGTTTCTTCAACGCCTTTTACACTATCAAAAATAGATTCTGCACACCAAAAACAACCACTTGCAAAGTAGGCTCGTGCTTTTCCGTTTTTAATAGGAACTTCAACTGGTTTTATAGTATTCATAATTTGTTTTTCTTCTTTATTTTGTGCTTCATTTTTACAATTAAAAAGCAATGTAATAAGAAAAAGTGGAATGATTTTATTCATTTGTTATATTTTTTTTCCTATTAATATAGACGAATAAAAAAAAGAAACCTTAATTTTTTGAAATAAAAAAGCCTTCAAAATTACTAGAA
>JALRJA010000421.1 GCA_023255235.1 Flaviramulus sp. | reverse complement strand
GCCTGAGATTTCATGCGGAAAGGCTTTATATATACGCTCAGGATTGGGGAGTTTTACTTTTTCAAAAAGCAAAATAGTTTCTTTTTTACTGTCTTTTTTTGATGTGTTGCTATGTTGTAATATTATTTCTTGAACTTGTTTACCACAGTGTATAGAAGGGTTTAAAGAACTCATTGGCTCTTGAAAAACCATGCTTATTTTTTTTCCGCGAATAGTTTGTAGTGCTTTTAATGGCAAATTTGTTAGCTCTTGATTTTGGTATCTTATAGAACCCGATGTGATGTTTGAAAGTCGCTGCGGAAGCAAGCCTAAAATAGCTAAAGAAGATACTGATTTTCCAGAACCCGATTCGCCAACAATTCCTAATATTTCATTTTCATTAAGTTGGTATGATATATTACGAATAACTTCGTTATTACCAAAGGAAATAGTTAGATTTTCTATTTTTAAAATGGGTTTTTGCTTCATATCAAACATGACTAATTTCATCGTTGGTTAAAAGCGTATCGCCTCGTAGTTTTAAAAATATTTGAGCCACAGCAATAGTGTCTTTTTCGCAATAATTTATAATTCGGTCTATTTGATTGTCTATATAATAAACACGATATACTTCACTACCGTCTATATCGTCTTTTGGAGACGGAATTCCTAAAACATTTGTAAGTAGCTTTAAAGAAGTATAGGTTTTATAATCGCCAAATTTCCATAAATCTAGCGTGTCTAAATGCGGAACTTCCCATGGTTTTTTACCAAAAAGATTGAGTTTGTAAGGTAGTTCAATGCCTTTTATAATCATTCGGCGTGCTATATACGGAAAGTCAAACTCTTTCCCATTATGTGCACAAAGAAGGTGTTTTGTTTGGCTAAAATGGGTAATAAGAAGGTTTTTAAAATCTTTTAAAATGTTAACTTCATCACCATAAAATGAGGTAACTCTAAAATTTCTAATAGTGCCTTTAAAGGTAAAATACCCAACCGAAATACAAATTATTTTGCCAAATTCTGCCCATATTCCTGCACGTTGGTAAAATTCTTCGGCAGTAAACTCATCTTTTCGTTGGTATTGAGATTTGAGTTCCCACAACACTTGTTTGGTTTTGTCTAAATCTGAAAAATGCTGGGTTTCTGGAACCGTTTCTATATCTAAAAATAAAATATTTTCTAAATTTAGTTTACTTATCATTTTGTAGCATTTTATAAGCCTCTTTGATATAAATGTCAATATCGGGTGTAAAAGAGCCTACTGCTTTATCGTTTCCTTTTGAATGCCCTAGCCTCACAATAATAATATTATCATTGGGTTCAACAATAACATATTGTCCTAAATGCCCACGCATCATAAAAAAGTGCTTATCAGCAATATCTTTCATCCACCAGCCATAGCCATATTCGGGACTTTCAGGAAAACGTGGTGTTATAGATTTTGCCACAAATGCAGAGTCTATAAGTTGTTTGCCATACCACTTGCCGTGGTCTTTAAATAGTTTTCCATAGCGAGCAAAATCTTTGGCATTACTGGCAATACAACAATAGGCTTTAACCAAATCATGAGCTTGGCTATCTACTTGCCAAAGTGTTGGGTTTTCACTGCCTAAAGGTTTCCAAAACGTTTCGGTTAAATAATCATACATTTTTTTACCTGTTGCTTTTTCAATTACCATAGCTAGTAATTGGGTGTCGCCACTTGAATATTTAAATGCTTTTCCAGGTTGTTCTACTACTTTTAAACCTAGCATTACTTTTTCTCAATCATCATCAAAATAAGCTCGCGTTACAATAGAAAGAGGGGAATAGTATTTTTCATCCCAAGAGGTTCCTGATGCCATACTAGACAAATCACCAACCGTCATTTTAGCAGCTAAACCAGTATTAAAAGTTGGTAAAAAATCACTAACAGGTTGGTTTAAACTCTTAATGTATCCTTGCTCTATAGCTTTTCCTAGTAATCCAGACACATAGCTTTTTGCCATAGAAAAAGAATTGGTTTGTGAGTTTTGATTAAACCCATCATAATAATTTTCAAACCAAATACTATCATTTTTTATAATAACAAAGGCAATGGTTCCGTTGGCTTTATTTATTTTTTCTAAGCCTTTTGTTTCTTGTGCCAAATTATAATCTTTATGATTTGGCCAGGGTTTTGCAGTGGCATTTTCTATAGCTTGATTATCAAATTTTTTATAATCTTCTAAATAAGCGGTTGAATAGCCTTGTAAATAAATGGTTCTTACTGCTTTTATGAGATAATCGGTATCTGTTATATAAAGTACAATTACTAGTAGTCCAGATAGAATAACAACCCATTTAAGGAGGTTTTTTATAAATTTCATTTAGTTATGTTTAGTAAAATTAAATATAGGCATTATTTTATGTTTTTCTAACACTTTTATGCAACTAAAATAAAGATTGCTGTTTGTGTGGGCTTTCGTGTTCTAATAACCATTGTTTTCTGTGAAGCCCACCAGCATATCCTGTTAAGCTTCCGTTGCTTCCTATAACACGATGACAAGGAATAATAATCCACAGTGGGTTTTTGCCATTGGCGTTTGCTACCGCTCTTATGGCTTTTACATCTCCTAATTGTTTTGATAATTGCAAATAGGTGCTTGTTTTACCATAAGGTATTTTAAGAATTTCATCCCAAACTTGCTTTTGAAAATGAGTTCCTTCGGGGTTTAATTTAAGGTTGAATTGGGTTCTAGTACCTGCAAAATATTCATTAAGTTGCATAACACAGTCTTCTAATTCAATAGGAATAATGTCGGTTGTTTTTTCTTCAGAATTTAGTATTGATATAGAAGTAATACCGGCTTGGTTACCAGTGATTTTGGTGAAACCTAAAGGCGATTTGATGATGCCTGTTTTCATGTGTAAACTATGTTAGTTTTTTTTAGATGGTTTATAATTGCCAGATACTTTTTTCATTTTACAACTTAGTAGTAGTGTTTTTAATTTGATTCTTCTGAAGTATCCGAACGGTACAAAATACCTAATTTTTTAGCACGTGTTTCCCAACTTTTTCTAGCTAAATGTTGTAAATCTGAAACATTATCACTTTCATCCATAATTTCTAAACCAAGTAGGGTTTCTATAACATCTTCCATAGTTACCAAACCGCTAACGCTTCCGTATTCATCAACAACTAAAGCCATGTGGTTTCTACTTTCAACTAGCTTTTCAAAAAGATGCGGGATAGGTAGTTTTCTATCAATAATAATGATGCTTCTTTTTAAATCAACCAGTTTTTTAGCTCCGTTATCAAGAGCCATTTCTTTAAAAATTTCGTCTTTTAAAACCAAGCCTTTTATGTTGTCTGTATTATCTTCATAAATAGGGATTCTTGAAAAACGTAAATTTAAATTTCTATTAAAAAAATCTTCAACCGTTGTGTTTTGGTCTTCAGTTTGCATAACCGTTCTAGGAGTCATAATATCTTTAGCAAATACCTCTTTAAAAGTGAGTAAGTTTTTAATTATTTTACTTTCATTTTCTTGAAATACGCCTTCTTTATGAGCCATATCTGTCATGACCATAAAACTTTCTCTGTTTAAAACACTTCCATGTCCTTTACCGCCAATAAGTTTTGTAGTTAGTTGTAACAACCATAGAATGCCTGTCCATTTTAAAGGAAAAATTAATATTGTTAATGCTTTAGCTGTAAAATTAGCTAAGCTTTTCCAATAGGTTGCTCCAATAGTTTTAGGAATAATTTCTGAAGCTACTAAAATTAAAAAAGTCATTATTGCCGATACAACACCAACCGTATTGATGCCAAAAAGTTCTATTTTATATGGCAAACTTTCAGCTTCAATACCAACCATCATTGCACCCAAAGTATGTGCAATAGTGTTTAAGGTAAGAATAGCAATTAGGGGTTTGTCAACATCTTTTTTTAAAAATTCTAAGGTAAAGGCATAGTCTTTCCCTTCTTGCTTTTTTACATTAATAAATGTGGGTGTAACACTTAGTAAAACAGCTTCTAGTATAGAACATAAAAAGGAAAAGAAAATAGAAATGGTTGCCCAAAAAATTAATGCGCTCATTAAAAATGGTTTTATACTTTGCTAATTTACAAAATCCATTTCACAACACATCTGTAATCTTTAAAGTACCGCAATTATTTTATATCTAAAAATATACCACCAGAAAATGAAGGGCTTGCATAAATAACCCTTCCAGATACAATGTTTGTGTAATTAAAAGAAACACCCAGTTTTTTAGTAAAATAATAGGCTATTTCTGCACCTAAATTAACATATTCAACATTGTTTGCAAATATGCTGCCTTGTGAATTTTGAGCACTTAAAGTGCCGTTTCTTAATGATTTTAAGACATCGGCTCTTCCTATAAGCCACCATTTATTCTTAATTAAATTAACTCCTAGCTCTAAACCTGTTCTCATTTCATCTGAAAACCCTTTGGTTCTATTATTAAACCCAAGGTATAATTTGGCATAAGATGGTACTAATCCTAAATTAAAAGACGAGCCTATATTGGTTTGAATAATTTGGTTAAACTCGCCATCTCCCGTTTGAAAACTACCATCGCTTCCGCCTGAGTTGTTACCTGTAGGAATACCAAAGTTTAAAGAAACAGAAAGGGCATAATTTTTTGTTTTTAATAGTGCGTATTTAAGTCCTAATTCTATATCTCCGAAACTATTAAATGCTTCTCCTTTTGATAATAATTGTCCTGTTGTTGCAGATATTTCATCATTTTCTACTGCTCTAGAAAAAAAGGGGATATAACCAACAATGTCCCATTTATCTGAAAAACCATATTCGCCATAAAAATTAATATTAAATTGGCTTCTGGTAGTATTGGGGTCTGTTTCTCCAGTATCGGTAAAATGGCTATCTGCCTCTAAATACCACGCCGATAATTTATAATATCCTTTCCCTTTTTGTTTTGTCCATTGGGAAAACGCCATATTAGAATACACTATGGTAAATATGATTGCCAGTAGGATTTTTTTTGAATACGCCATATTAAAAATTATTAGTTGATTTTTCCGTCGCCTACTTTAACGCTAAAAGGTTTACACCAATATAGTAAATAAGCAAAGTCGTTAATTCCTATGTTTTCAATAATGTAAGTATGTGCACCTTGAAAAACACTTACAGCACCTACTTCATAAGCTCCGTTTATAGAATTAGGATTGTTGCTTAAATACAAATAAAGACCAGGAAGGCTTGTTGAAGCTCTGTAATTACTATCAATAGATAATTCTAGATTATTAGTGTTTTCAATTTTAGATAATGTAAAGGTTCCTTGTAAAAGATAACTGCTGGTTGTTGCTATAGTTCCGGTTTTTATAGTTGTGTTTTGGGTAACACTTTCTGTGGTTATATTTATATTTATAGCGTTTTCTATTGCTTGGTTATTATTTAAAATAACTTTAGCTCTTATGGTTGTTGTTCCTTCTGAAATACCAGTAACCAAGCCACTTGTATTTACAGAAGCCACCAAAGTATTGTCACTAGACCAGATAACATTAGCTTCTTCGGGTTCTCCTATATTATTAAAGTAAGTAACCTTTAATTGATAGGTTTCTGAAACAGCCATACTTTCTACAGGATTTAGAAAACGGATTTCTTCGGGAACAGCATCAAACCGAATATCTTCTCCTATACAATTATATAGAAAAACGGTAGCTATTAAAATAAACGTTACTTGTAATTTTCTCATAACAAACGCTTTTTACATTAAGTCGTTTATTTTATTTGATAATTACATTGTTAAAAATCAATTGTTTAAATAGCTATTAAAACAAATTAAAATAGTGAGGAATAAAAAAAATGTGTTATTATTTATTTAAAAGTTGTACTACCTCTTTAGCAAAATAACTTGCTATAAGACTAGCACCTGCACGTTTTATGGCTGTTATTTGTTCCATCATGA
>JALRJA010000377.1 GCA_023255235.1 Flaviramulus sp. | reverse complement strand
AACATAACTGTAAATGCTCAAGGTAGTGTTATTAATGCGTATGTAAATACAGCTTCATCTTCTAATAATGCGTGCTTAATTGAACACGCACTTGAGTATGCTAAACAATCGCAGTTTAGTATAGACGCATTAAAAAAAGAGCAAATTGGCACTATTACCTTTAATTTTTTAGGTAAAGACTAATTTTAGCATATTATAAGCATAAAAATATTTTATTTTTCTATATTAGATGTTGTAAATTATTACACTATTTTACTGTGTGAAATTTGAGCTAATAAGATTAAAAAAATTAAAAATGGAGACAAAAAGATGTGGTTG
Organism: Flaviramulus sp.; assembly: GCA_023255235.1. Lineage (GTDB taxonomy): Bacteria > Bacteroidota > Bacteroidia > Flavobacteriales > Flavobacteriaceae > JALRJA01. The sequence continues at coordinate 5,515 of JALRJA010000377.1, read as the reverse complement.
GTGTGAAGGCGATAGTTTATATGAAGCCTATCATGACCAAGAGTGGGGTGTTCCTGTTTTTGACGATAATACCCTTTTTGAGTTTTTAGTTTTAGAAACCTTTCAAGCAGGTTTAAGTTGGATTACTGTATTGAGAAAACGCGACAATTTTAGAACTGCTTTTGATAATTTTGATTTTAAAAAAATAGCAAACTATAAACCAAGTAAAATAGATGCTTTACTACAAAATGCAGGTATTATAAGAAATAAACTAAAAATTAATGCTGTCGTTACTAATGCACAGGCTTTTATAAAAACTCAAGAAGAATTTGGTAGTTTTAGTAAATATATTTGGGGTTTTGTAGATGGGAAACCTATAAAAAATGCCTTAAAAAATTATAAAGATGCACCAGCAAACACGCCCTTAAGTGACACAATAAGTACCGATTTAAAAAAGCGGGGTTTTAAGTTTGTGGGTTCTACAGTAATTTACGCTCACATGCAAGCCACTGGAATGGTAAATGATCATGAAATTAATTGTTTTAGGTATGAACAAGTTTAGTTTATTAGTGATAGTTTGTTGTTGTTCTTTTTCGTTTTCTCAAGTTAAAAATGAAAAAGAAGAACGCATTAAAGCTTCTGAGTTTCCAGAAAATACTCAAAATTATTTTGGTACAATTTCAAAACAAGTAAAAAAGTTAAAGTTTTTTAAGGAAACCGATGGACAAAAACTAAGTTATGAAGCAAAATTTAAACATAAAAAAAGCCTATACAGTATAGAATTTAATGCTAAAGGCTTTGTTGAAGATGTCGAAATTCTTATTAAGAAAAGAGAAATTTCAAAAGAAATTTTAGAGACTATTAATGATTATTTTAAGAGTAATTATGATAAAAAGCGGTTTTTTAAAATTCAAAAGCAATACACAAAACCATCAAGTATAAGTGATGAAAACTTTATCAAAACTATTCTAACAAATTCCCATAATTATAATGCTGCCTATGAAATTATTGCCGAAATAAAAACCCATAAAACCAACCAACTAAAAGAGTTTACTTTTAATAATCAAGGACAATTTGAAAAGTCTAGAGATATTATAGCTTCTTCATATGAATATACGTTATATTAAAAAATTAGTATTTATAGCGATAATTCTAAGCAGTTTTTATGGCTTCTCACAAAGAAACTTTGAAAGTTTAGGCGAATCGGCGTTTTTAGTAAATCACAAATTTTCAGAAAAATATGCTGTTAACTTTGCCTTAGAATCGCGTTACTTTTTGTATCAAAATAATACCTTTAAATTAAAGCAACGTCAAGTAGATTTGGCACACTTTTCAACCCTAAATTTAAACTATACTACTTCAATTAGTTTGGGTATAGAATACCGAAATAGAGAATTGTTTAACAATATAGGTAATGAACTACGCATAACCCAACAATTTAATTATGCAACCCAAAAACAGGGTATGCGTTTTGGGCATAGAATACGCTCTGAACAGCGTTATTTTAAAACCCATACCGTTTTTAGACAACGCTATAGGTTTACTATTGATTTTCCTTTAAATGGTGAAAAATTAGATGTTGGTGAAGCCTATTTTGTAGGTTCTTTAGAAGGGTTGCTATACCTTAGTAAGGTTTTAAAACCTGAGTTAGGACAAAGAACTACAACACAAATTGGCTGGCAATTTACCGAAAATTTAAAACTTCAATTAGGTTTAGAATACCGTTTGGAAGCCGTAAATATTGAAACCGAAAAAAATTTATTTATTTTAACTTCTGCCATTTTAAAAATTTAAAAACGGCTTAGTTTAGGTTAAACGTAAGCCCTATTGTAGGACCAATTCCAGAATATAAATTATTGTTGTTTTCTGATGTAATATTTTTAGTCATTAAGTAAGGAATAATAACTTCGAGTCCAAATTTATTATTGAAAAAGTAATTTCCTCCAATACCAATGTTTAGTACAGAAATTCCGCCGCTTAATTCTTCGTGTTCTGAATTTCTAAAATTGGTGTCATCAGCGTTGTATTTGATGGTACCAAGTCCAAAACCAAATTCGGCAAATAGTCTTAGTTTTTGCTTATTAACAATATTATTTCTTAATGTTGGAATAAAAGCAAAAGAGTTGTAATATGAGTCAATATTTCCAATTTTTAAATCATTAAGAGTAGCATAAGAAAAATTTAAATCAATAGATGTTCTGTCTGAAATAAAATACCCAATAGAAGGTTTAATTACAATTCCATTAATTCCAGATTCAAAACCATCTGCAGAACCCAAAAGAGGTAATCCTGAAATGCTAAGTTTTAGGTCGTTTTTTTGTGATTGTGCATTTCCGTTTAGTAATCCAAGGCACACACAAGCCGTTATAAATAAAAAATGTTTCATTGGGGTTTTGTTTTAAAGTTATAGAAGAGCAAGTTTCAAAAATCATTCCAAATACAGAACACCAGCGTTTTTCGTGTATATAGAAAAAGCCTTTAAGTAATACACACTTAAAGGCTTTTAATAATTATGATTTCAAATATCCTTAAAAAGGTAAATCGTCGTGATCGTCTTCGTTTAAATCGGTAGCTGGTTCAAAAGCATCAGCAGGCGGAACAGGCGGCATATTTTCTGTGCTTGTTTCACTTTGTATTGCTTCAATTCTCCAACCTTGAATTGAATTAAAATATTTAGTTTCACCTTGTGGGTTTACCCACTCTCTGCCTCTTAAATTAATATTTACTTTAACTTGTTGACCAACTTGATACGTGTTTAACAAATCTGTTTTATCTTGAACAAATTCCACCATAATATGTTGTGGGTATTGCTCTTCTGTAGTGATTACAATTTCTCTTTTTCTAAACCCATTATTTCCAAAAGTTTGGGTTTCTCCAATTGTTTTAATTCTTCCTTGAACTTCCATTTAATATAATTTATTCTTTATTACTATTATTCTTTGTAAACCTTATAATTTAATATAAGCTATTGTAAAACCAAGATTAGTCTTAGTAATTAAACATATTAACAAAACTAACTAAAAAAATCATTAAAACTCAATCTCTAATTCATTATTAGCTTTTTATACTATTTTTAACAACCCAAGCTTGAGGTTTGGCTAAAAAATTACTGTAGTAGAAAACAATAATTTTAACAGATTTACATTATATTACGAATCGAAAATTGTAATTATGATTTTTACCAAATACAGCAATGCTTTTAGATGGGTTATAATTGTGGTATCATTTGCTATAGTGTCTCTTATTTTATGGAAAACCAATGAATTTTTTCAGTATTTTAAGAAAGAAGAGCGTATAAAAATGGAAACCTGGTCTTTTGCTCAAACCGATTTTATTAATAATGAATCTAACGTTAATTTAGACTTAACCTTAAAAATTTTAAGCAGTAATAAAACTACTCCTATTTTGGTAATTAATGAAGATGGCAGTTTAAATTCATATAATAATATTGACGATGTTAGACTTTCTAATCCAGAATATGTAAAAAAACTAATTGCAAAATTTGAAAAAGAAAACAAACCCATTGGCGTAAAACTAAACGGCGTTGCTGTTAGTACTATTTATTATGGAAATTCTGATTTGTTAAACAAACTCAAATACTATCCGTTAGCTTTATTATTAATAATAGTGCTGTTTGTTGCCGTTATATTTTTCTTTTATAGTAGCAATAAAAACGCCACTCAAAATAAATTGTGGTCGGGTATGGCAAAAGAAACGGCACATCAAATAGGAACTCCGTTATCGTCTTTAATTGGCTGGACAGAAATTTTGAAAACCGAAAATGTAAATTCAGACTATATTACAGAAATTGAAAAAGATGTTGACAGGTTACAAACTATTACAGAACGCTTTAGTAAAATAGGATCGTTACCCACCTTAGAAAGAGCCAATATTATAAACGAAACAGTTGCTTCTTTTGAATATTTAAAAGCACGTTCATCTAAGCTTATAGATTTTGAAATAAAAATTCCTAATCATGAAATTTTAGTAAATTTAAATAAACAATTATACAGTTGGTCTATTGAAAATTTAGTGAAAAATGCCATTGACGCTATGAAAGGCAGAGGCAAACTAACTATTGCCATTTCTCAATTAGAAAACAACGTTATGGTTACAGTAACAGATACCGGTAAAGGCATTTCTAAAAATAATTTTAGCAAAATTTTTGAACCCGGTTATACTACAAAAAAACGTGGTTGGGGATTAGGATTATCGCTCACCAAACGCATTATTGAAGATTTTCACAAAGGAAAAATTAAGGTATTACATTCAGAAGCAGGAAAAGGCAGTACACTACAAATTACATTAAAAAGCATAAGCACATTAGCGTGATAAACAGTTGTTTTGTTTAGTTTATGATATTGTATTTAATACCAAATTAAACTTTAACCTTCTTTTTAAAGGGTCTAATAATTAGCCTTGCCTCTCTATCAAATCGCACATAATTATAAACCCAGTTTACAAATACCACCATACGATTTCTAAAACCTATTAAGAAAAATAGATGAACAAACATCCATACATACCATGCAAAAACGCCTTGAAACTGAAAGCGTTCTAAATCTACCACAGCCTTATTTCTTCCTATGGTAGCCATAGCACCTTTATCTTTATAAACAAAAGGTTTCATTGGTTTGTTCTCAATTAATCGTAATATGTTAGCTCCTAATTGGTGTCCTTGCTGAATGGCTGGTTGAGCCATCATGGGCAATCCGTTTGGAAACTCATCACTAACCAAGCAAGCAATATCACCTGCGGCAAAAATATGATTAAACCCCTTAACCAGATTAAACTCATTAACCAAAAGCCTGTTGCCATTAGTAAGAAACGTTTCGGCGTCAAGCCCAGTAATAGTTGCTCCTTTAACTCCTGCTGCCCATACTAAAGTAGCGGTTTCAAAAGTTAAATCGGTGTTGGTAGTTACTGTTTTACCATCATAATTAGTTACTCTAACATTTTTCCAAATATTAACACCCAACTTTTCAAGAAAATCTTCTGCTTTTTTAGAAGCTTTAGCACTCATGCCTTTTAAAATACAATCACTAGATTGAATAATATGAATTTGTGCTAAGCGGGTATCTAAATCTGGGTAATCTTTAGGTAAAATACCTTTTTTAATTTCGGCAAGAGCACCCGCCAATTCAACGCCTGTTGGACCGCCACCAACAATTACAAAATTCATAAGGGCATTGCGTTCATTTAAATCTGATGTTAGTAAAGCTTCCTCAAAATTCTCTAATATCAAGCTTCTCAAATTTAAAGACTGTGGTATGGTTTTCATTGCCATACTGTGTTTTTCAATTTCAGAATTACCAAAATAATTGGTTTTTGAACCAGAAGCCACTACCAAATAATCAAATTTAAGTTTTCCTATATCTGTAAATACTATGTTTTTTTCAGAATCTATTTTTTCAACATGGGCTAATCTAAAATAGAAATTGGGGAAATCTTTTAAAATTTTACGTATGGGGTAAGCAATAGAATCTGGCTCTAAACCACCTGTAGATACTTGATATAATAAAGGCTGAAAGGTATG
>JALRJA010000343.1 GCA_023255235.1 Flaviramulus sp. | reverse complement strand
ATTCTGTTGACGGTAAAACCATTTTAAAAGTAACTTTAAAAGAAGATACAGAATCGTTAGATGAAGTAGTAATAGTAGTAGGTTATGGTACTCAAAAGCCAGAAGCTGTTACTGGTTCTGTTGCTACAGTAAAAATGAGCGAGATAGAAGATTTACCTGTAGGTAATTTGGCGTCAGCACTTGTTGGGCGTGTACTAGGTGTTAGTGTTTCTGGTGGAGAATCAAGACCAGGGAGTCAAGCTCAAATTACCATACGCCAACCCTCTACTTTTGCAAAGGATGGAGGTAGTTTAAATCCATTATATGTAATTGATGGTGTAGTACAAATAAATCCAAGTAATGGGCAAAACGATGATACTTTATTTAACAATTTAGATGCTTCAGAGGTTGAAAGTATTTCTTTCTTAAAAGATGCTTCAGCAGCAATTTACGGTTCTAGATCAGCACAAGGTGTGGTTTTGGTAACAACAAAACGAGGGAAAAAAGGACCTGCAAAATTTTCTTATAGTGGGAATTTTTCAGTATCTGATGAAACTTACAGAACTGAAATGTTAAATGCTTATGAGTATGGAAAAGTATTTAACATCATGAATACGCAAAATCCATCTGTAGGGAGTACTTATGATCCAACAAATCCAGTACCAAATAGTAATTATTTTTTCTCTCCGAAAGAGTTAGAACATTTTAAAACTTTAAATTTTAATGCTTTAGATGATAATTGGACATCAGCAAGTACACAAAGACATAATATTAATTTAACAGGAGGGTCAGACGATGCTACATACTTTGGGGGTATTTCATACTATACTCAAGATGGTAATTTAGGGACACTTAATTATGATAGATGGTCTTTCAGAGCTGGGTCTAGTGTTAATTTAGCAAGAGGGTTTAAGGCAGATTTTCAAGTATCAGGGTATTTTACAGACCAAAGTAGTACTTTTAGTAAAATAGGTAGTGAAAATGTTGAAAACGATTTTAGGCAATTACAAAATAGAACACCATTTTTACCAATGTATATTAATGGTTTGCCAACGCAATTAATTGGGTCTAGTGGTAATGACGATTTAATTGGGTATCATTATGAAGAAATTCAAAGATTGCAGAATTTAGCTGTTAGTACCGATAATAATGTATCGGTTAATTTAAATGTAGAATACGAAGTACCATTTATTAAGGGTTTAAAACTTAAAGCAAATTATTCACGACAAGAGTCTGCTGGTCGTGGGTCGCAATTAGGTAATAGGTATAAACTTTATGAGTTTTATGGTGCTGATGATGACCTTACGGTAGCTGGAGTACCAGCAGGAAACACCTATATTCTTTATGAAAGTGGTTCAGGGCCATTAGGAACAAACGTTGTTAGGTTTGAAGAAGAAATTATAAATGGAGATAGAATTTTAATAGACAATAATAGGAATGGTAGAGAACAAACGCGTTTTCAAACCACTTATGAAAAAGATTTTGGTAAGCATAGCATTTCAGCATTATTTGCTGTTGAAAAATCTGAAACATCATACAATAAAGAGCGTATCATCAAATCAGGAGCACCAGATTGGTCTGACGGCATGTTATGGCAAGCAACAGGTGCTATTGACCCTTCGAACACCTTCAACTGGAGAAGTGAAGCAGGCGATTTGGGTTATATTGGCAGATTTAATTATAATTATGACAATAAATATTATGCAGAATTTTTATATAGATCGGATGCCTCTGCTAAATTCGCACCCAAAAATTATTGGGGTAGTTTTTATTCCATTTCAGGTGGTTGGATCATATCTAAAGAATCTTTTTTTAAATCCAATACAATAGATTTTCTTAAATTTAGAGGTTCTGTAGGTTTACAAGGAAAAGATGATATTAAAAACTGGTTATGGTTACAATCATTTGCGTTTAAAGGAGATAAAGGTGTTGTTTTTGGAGGTAATACAGCAGCATCTTCAGGGTTAGAGCCTAGTGGTGCTCCAAATCCAGATGTTAAATGGAGTGATGAGTTAAAAACAAACTTTGGTTTTGAAGCCAGATTTTTAGATAATAGATTATCAGTAAGTGCTGAAACTTATTATAACATAGGTACTAATATACTTATGAATTTAAATTCTGGAGTGCCTTTTACTGTAGGCGGTGCTTCATCGGCTTCAAACGTTGGTAAATATGATACTTGGGGTACAGAAATAGGGTTAGGCTGGAGTGATGATATAGGAAAAGATTTTAGTTATGGTGTTAACCTTAATATAGGTTGGGGGTATAATAACTTAATTAAAGGAGATTTTTCAGATCCATCTTTATGGACACCATGGTTACAAAACCAACCTGGAAATAGAGATAGAGGTACTTGGGGTTATGATTATGTTGGGATGTTTAAAACTCAATCAGACATTGATAGTTACATAGCTGAAACTGGAATTACTCAAATTTTAGGAAAAACAGTTAGTCAATTAAGACCAGGAATGTTGTATTATAGAGATATAAGAGGGCCATGGGATCCTGCTACAAGAACATTTGCTGCTAAAGATGGTATTGTAGATCAATGGGATCAGGTTCAATTACGTAAGGCAGCAAAAGGACCACAAGGCTTTGCATCAACTATAAAATTAGCATACAAACAATTTAGTTTAAACACCGTAGTAAGTGTTAGTTGGGGTGGTTATAGAGAGGTAAGCGGAACTGCAAGAAAATCATTTTCATCACCTTTAATTACTGGAAATTACCAAAACAGACCTGCTTTTTGGGCAAATATGTATCATGAAACTTTAAACCCAACAGGTACAATACCTAATCTGTACATAGATAACGGTTCAATAAATACTGTAAGTTCTAAGTTTTGGGAAGTAAGTAACTTTGGATTAGTTATGAGAAATATTAATATAAGTTACTCAGTGCCTAAAAAGATTACTGAAAAAGCTGGAGTTAGTAGTTTTAAACTAAATTTAGTAGCAATGAATCCATTTATTTTATTTAATCCATATAAAGATTATGGTTTAACACCTTATGGTTCATATGATAATTATCCTGTATTGAAAACATACTCATTAGGACTTAATATTGGTTTTTAACTAGACTTAAAATATTTAAAAAGTATATAAAATGAAAAATATTAAAATAAATAATCTACTAGTAATTTTAGCTGTAATATTGCTAAGTAGCTGTAGTACAGATTTTATTGAAGAAAAGAAGGACTATTCCAGTGTTAATATAAAAGTATATCAAGAAGAGTCTTTAGCTATACAATATCTAGACTATCTATATAACGCAATGTTTCCTGGGGGAAATTCAAACATGGCAATGTGGTCAAAAGCAGCTGCCGAACATTCTGATAGTGATTTATTCGCAAAAGCTACCGATGAAGTAGCTGGAGAAGTAGTTATTAACAAAGCATGGACGCAAATTTCAGCTACAGAAGCAAATTGTTTAAAATCGTTAGGTACAAAGATGACATCTAGTTCAAGTAGAACAGATGCTTATACAAGAATTAGACACTGTAATTTATATCTTGATAATGTAGATAATTATACAGGTTTAGAAGAAGATTTTAAAAATCAGATAAAAGGGCAGTTTTATTTCTGGAGAGCATGGCAGTATTTTGAGCTAGTAAGATTATATGGTGGCGTTCCATTAGTTTTAAATGTTCAAGGAGCTAATGTTGATGACCCAAGTGTACAAACTCCAAGAAGTACATCTGAACAAGTTATTAATCAAATCGTTTCAGATTTAGATATGGCGAAAAACTTATTAACAGCAGGAAGACCATATACTGCTGCACAGGCTGGTAGAATTACAGCTTCTGCCGCTGCTGCTTTAAAAGGACGTGTATTGTTAACGTGGGCTAGTCCATTATTTAACAGAACAGATGATAAAGCAAGATGGCAACGTGCTTATGACGCTAATTTAGATGCTTACAACATCTGTTTAGCTGCAGGAAAAGGTTTGAATGCCGATTGGAAAAACATGTGGTTTCAAGATAATAACAAAGAATCAATCTTTGCTTTTGGGTTTAACAATGATGCTACAAATTCTGATATTAGTGAAAATAACTACACAGAATATCAATCACGTTCAAGACCACAAGGAGGTAACGGTACCATTTCTCCAACGAAAAATATTATGGACGCTTTTCCAATGGCAGATGGTACACCATATAATCCGAATGGAAATTTGAATCACTTCTACAGAAATAGAGATCCTCGTTTTTACCATACATTTGCTTATAATGGATGTATTTGGCCTTATGCTGGGAATGCTAATTACAGAAATTGGACATATTTTTGGCATATTAATACAGATCCTAATGGTGTTATTCGTCCTACAGATATTGTTCAAAATAATTCAGGGGTTTACCTTAGAAAGTTTACAAATGACCTTTCTGCAAATACTAATTCTTTTAAAAATAGTGGAGCAGATTACATGGAAATACGTTTTGCAGAGGTAGTTTTAAATCTAGCAGAATCTGCAATAGGTATAGACAAACTTCCAGAAGGAAAAGGATATATAAAAACTATTAGAGCTAGAGCTGGCGTAACAAATGGCGATGGAGATTATGGTTTGGCAAGTGTAACAACAAGAGATCAACATTTTGAAGCTGTTATTAATGAAAGAAAAGTTGAGTTTGCTTATGAAAATAAACGCTTCCACGATTTAAGACGTTGGTTACTTTATAATAATGATTTTGGAACTTGTACTAGATTAAACCAAACACCAATTGAAGGTTCCAGAAGACAAGGGTATTATACTATTGCCAAAAAAGATGTTAATACACAATATTCGCAAGTTAATCCAGATCCGTTTTTAGGAGCAAGTGCACCTGTAATTAACAGAGATGCAACTACATATCCATCTGGAATTACAACATATGCTCAATATTTAGATTATTTATATGATAATCATTTTGAAGTGATTGTTAGAGATAATGTTGATGCTGCAAGTTTTTCATTCAAATGGTATAACGAATATTACTTCTTCGGAATCTATCAAAGTTTATTAGATTCGGCACCATATTTGAGACAAACAGTAGGATGGGGAGGAACTTTTGACCCACTTAACTAATATTAAAAGTATTTAAAATAAAATTACCTGTGTTTGTTTTAAATACAGGTAATTTTATTTTAAAGAGATAAATAAATACAAAATTTTTTAGTGTGTGGCTTATCATGTAAGGTTAGTTGGCTTTTCATATAAAAAACAAAAAAGATTAATGATGAGAAAGAGTAATTTTATGTTATGTATGTTGTTTTTGATAGCAATTAATACATACGCACAATATCCGAAGCTTACTTCAGAAGATAGAGCAAAAGAAGAAGCAATTAAAGCAGAAGCATATAAACATTCTGACGAGGCTTGGGAAAAAGCAAAATTAATTGTTGAACAAGAAGCAAAAGCAGGAAAACCTTATTTGCCATGGGCAGGAAGACCAACCGATTTACCTCAAGCTGAAATTCCTGCATTTCCAGGTGCTGAAGGTGGTGGTATGTACACTTTTGGTGGTCGTGGTGGCAATGTCTATACAGTAACCAGTCTTGAAGATGGTGGTGCAGGAACTCTGCGTGAAGCATGTGAAAAAGGTGGTGCTAGAATAATTGTTTTCAATGTATCGGGTATTATAAAACTTAAAACACCATTAATTATACGTGCACCATATATTACTATTGCAGGGCAAACTGCTCCAGGTGATGGTATTTGTGTAGCAGGTGAATCGGTTTGGATTGATACTCACGATGTGATTATTCGCCACATGCGTTTCCGTAGAGGCGAAACATTTGTTGGCAGAAGAGACGATGCTATTGGCGGGAATCCTGTTGG
>JALRJA010000202.1 GCA_023255235.1 Flaviramulus sp. | reverse complement strand
ATCTTTTAATATTTTTTGATTGGATGTAAACAAGGTAAAATCGGTATAAATTTTGGCAGTAGATTCATTAAAATTTCCTGTGCTTATAAAACCATAACGCTTTATTTTTTTTCCTTCTTCACGTTCAATAACACACATTTTACTGTGTACTTTAAGTCCTGCAACACCAAAAATTAAATGAATACCTTCATTTTCCATTTGTTGTGCATAGTTTATATTGGCTTCTTCATCAAATCTTGCTTGAAGCTCAATAGAAACAGTTACAGATTTACCGTTTACAGCTGCATTTATTAGTGAGCTAGCTATATGTGAGATTTCTGCAAGGCGATAAATAGTAATTTTTATATTTTTTACACTTGGGTCTAAGGCAGCTTCTCTTAAAAACTTAACCACGTATGAAAATGTTTGATAGGGCGTGTGAAGTAGGTAGTCTTTGTTTGCTATTGCCTTAAAAATACTGTGTTGTAAACTCAACCCGTTTATGGGTAAAGGTTCAATTTTATCATACAGGAGATCGGTTCTTCCTAAGCTAGGAAAACTCATATAGTCTCTTCTGTTGTGATAGCGTCCGCCTGGTATAATACTATCTGTGTTATCAATATTCATTTTTGACATTAAGTATTGAAGCGTTTCTTCATGAATGGTTTTGTCGTAAACAAATCTAACAGGTTCACCTACTTGTCTGTGCTTGACGCTATCGGCTATTTTTTCAATAAAACTTTTACTTAAATCACTTTCAAAATCTAGCTCGCCATCTCGGGTTATTTTTATCATGTGAGCAGATATGTTTTTATAATCAAAAATGTTAAAAATATCGCCTAAGCAATGTCTTAGTAAATCATCAATCATGATGATGTAGCTTTTGTTGTTTTGCTTGGGTAATTCAATAAATCTATCTACAGATTTTGGTATTTCAATTAAAGCAAATTGGTTTGTGTTATCTTGCATGAGTATTCTAACAGCCAGATAAGCAGCACTATCTTTTAAATTGGGTAATACTACCGAATCATTGAGTATAATGGTAACCAATGCAGGACTTACAATTCTTAAAAAGTAGTTTTTAATGAATTCATGCTGTGTAGGGTCAATTTGAGTTTCGTCAATTATATAAATATTTTCGGTTTCTAAGCTTTTATGAATAGTTTCCAATATATCTAAACTTTCACTTTGTTGTTTAATTACAATTTGTGTAATAATGTCTAATAGTTCTTCTGCTCTTATACCACCTAACTCACTTTTTCCGCCTTTACCAGCTTCAACAATTCGTTTTATAGTAGCATAGCGAACTTTAAAAAACTCATCTAAATTATTAGAAAAAATACCTAAAAATCGCAATCTTTCAATTAAAGGAACTGTTTCATCTGAAGCTTCTTGCAACACACGTGCATTAAATTGTAGCCAGCTTATTTCGCGGTTTATATAACTATTATTGGTGGGTTCTTTTTTTATCATCAAAAACAATTAATGTAATTACCACACAAATATATTCTATTTAGGTTTAAATATTGTGTAGAATATGATAAGTATTCAATAAATACTGGGTTATTTTAAATCTCTTGGATATATTGTTTTTAAAGTTTCGCCTTTTTTTAAACCGTTCCAATTCTCAATATTGAAAGATAGCATTACAACGCCACAAGTTGGCACATTATCTATAAACACACTACCATAACTATTAACAAACGCCGTTATAGCATAATTATGCCCAAATATTAAAAGCGTATTTATAGAATTATCACACGATTTTATAACGTTTATAAGGTCGTTTCCAGAAAAATCGTATAGTTTGGTTTCTAGTTTAAAGATAGTATTTGAAATGTTTAGGTTTTTTGTAAACACTTGAGCAGTAGTTTTAGCTCTATTTGCAGTGCTAGATAAAACTAAATCAAAGTTGAAGTTATTTTTTTTTAAAGCATTAGAAACTAAGTTGGCATCAGTTAAACCTCTATTTGTAAGCGGTCTTTCATGGTCTTTAACAGCAAACTCCCACGACGATTTAGCATGTCTAACAAGAACTAATGTTTTCATTTGTTTTATGTTTTTGATTATATAAAACTTAACAATTATTCTAAAATAGAAACAAAAAGTAAGCCTTAAAAATAGCGGTTTAATTTACTTAAATTCTATAACATAAAGAAAAATTAATTTTTGTTATTTTGTAATATTATGGAAAACGATTTAAGCAATTACAGAAAATCATATAATAAAGGGGAATTACTTTTAGATACAGTTCCTGAAAATCCACTTGAATTATTTCAAAAGTGGTTTTATGAAGTAGATACGCATTTTACAGAAGATGAAACTAACGCCATGACCATTTCTACAATAGGTTTAGATGGGTTTCCAAAGAGTAGGGTAGTGCTTTTAAAACGGTTTACTCACGAAGGGTTTATGTTTTATACCAACTATAATAGCGAAAAAGGAAAAGCCATAGCTAATAACCCCAATGTGTGTTTATCATTTTTTTGGCGTGCAGCAGAAAGGCAAATAATAATAAAAGGCACCGCACATAAAATAGCCGAGAATTTAAGCGATGGTTATTTTGAATCAAGACCACGCGGAAGCCAATTGGGAGCTTTAGTCTCTAACCAAAGTGATGTTATACCAAGCAGAGCATTTTTAGAAAAACAACTCTCTCAATTAGAAAAAGAGTTTGAAGGTAAAAACATACCCAGACCAACACATTGGGGTGGTTATATAGTTAAACCCATTGAAATTGAGTTTTGGCAAGGAAGACCCAATAGGTTGCATGACAGAATTAAATACGCACTACAACCAGATTATAATTGGTTGATAAACAGGTTGTCTCCTTGAAAAATAAGCAATAAAGTAACTACTAAAAACACAAATCAAAAAAAAAAATCTATATTTGAATTTTTAAAAACTCTCTTATCTTATGCACAGCAAAGTTTGAACTTATACAAACCAAAATATTGAACGATACATTTAATATTTTAACAATACAACTGCTTTTCACACAATAAAGCAATTTATTCACAAGATTTGCATAAATAAGACTGTTTTAAATTTTAAATTAAAACAATAATGTAGGTAGGCTATATAGATTATATATATTGTATAATCTATATCGTG
>JALRJA010000164.1 GCA_023255235.1 Flaviramulus sp. | reverse complement strand
TTCTTTTTACTGTTCTTCTACTTACTTCAAACTTATCAGCAATCAGAGACAAAGAGATACACCTACCTATTTCAATCATTTCAAGAAGGTATTCCATTTTCTGTTTTTTTTCCAAGAATTTCATTTTCAGATATTTTTGGTTATCGGTTGAGACAGGCTCTTTTGTTTTTTATGTGGCTGATTTCAGCGTTGGAAAAAAAACAAATGTGCCTGTTAGCGTTGGCTTAGCTTGCGTACAACTTGCGGCTAACCCAAATATAACTAAAAACTACGTTTAAATAGCCACAAAAAATGTTAAAACAGGTGTATCAAAAAAAAAATAATTTCTTTTTGATTTAAGAACATTATTTCAGATTTTGTTCAAATACTACAGTTAAAACTTTACAGTAAATAAAGCACCTAAAAAGCTATAAAGTCATTTAAATAAGGTAGTTTTAAAAAGTAATAATTAAATAAAAGTAAAGATGGTTTTTAATATTAATGAAAAAGAGAAATACGCTTTGATAATTTTAGAACAGGTGTTTAAAAAATTAAAATAAATAAAACTAGTATTTGTATTATTTATAGTTTTTAAGGCTTTCAGTTAATTCTATTGATACCTTAGGTTCTTATAGTACACGAAAGGATTGACATTGTCTAATCTTCGATTTCGTGCGGGAATGGTGATGTTTTAACTCACTTCTGTTTTATTTCATAATTTTTTTGCAACACGACTATTTTTTTTTCGTCTTTATAAAAAACATGAGTAATTAACTATTTATTATTTGGTTATAAAGAATAGCGATTGAATTAAAAAGCATACTAATGTCAAACATATTTTTGGTTATCTCTTTAGTTTTAACTTTTACAGTTTCTAAAGCAACAGAAAAGGAAATTAAAGCCGAAGTAGTTTTTGAGAATTTAACAGATAGAGAACTCAATTTTGGCGAATTTTTTATAACAGAAACTTACCAAAGAATTGAAGTAAAAGACACCAATGGTTTTACAGTAACATTACCAAGAGAAGGTAAATATCAATTCACATTTTTAACAGAAAATTTTGATGTTAAAATAAGTTATCCAAATAGAATTACTCATAAAAATAACATCATAACAATTAAATTATTAGAAAAAACTGAATTGACTTTTGATATAAGAACCCTTTCATTTCCTATGAATTTGGAAACAAATTTAACAGATGAACAAATTGAACAACGAATTGTAGAAGGAAGCTTGAATTTTATTATGCACGCAATTGACAGCTATATACCTAAAGAGTTTGATGACTTTAAAGAAAAATATGGCGTTGGTCTTATAAAAGAAAATTGTATTATAGACCCTATATCATTTAAAAAGGCAACTGAACATAACCAAATGATTTATAATTATTTAATTAAAAAACACGGTAATATTTGGATAAACGAGTTAATGACTAAACCTTTTGGAATTAAATAAAACTAGTTTTTAAAAAGTGTAGCAACAATTATAGAAATAAAACTATTGTGAAAACCCAGTTAATTTATATATAGTTTGTTACTTTTTTACTAAATTGATTTACAGGTACATAACCATATTTGCAAACAACCTAAAATAAGTATGTTTAAAAGTGACATTATTGAGCAGTGTAAACAGAATAACCGCAAGGCACAATTAAAGTTATATAACCAGTATTGCAACGGAATGTTTGTTGTTGCTAAACGATTTTTAAAAGATGCTAATGATGCTGAAGACGTAGTACAAGAAGCTTTTATTAAGGCTTTTACTAAACTCCATCAATACAAAGCCGAAGTAACCTTTGGAGCATGGCTTAAGCGTATTGTTATTAATAAAAGCATTGACTTTTTAAAATCTAAAAAACAGCATCTTGTTGAACTAAATGACATGCACTTTGAAGTTGTTGATATACCAAATGACGATAAATGGTTAGTAGAAAACGCCATAACATTACAAGATGTAAAAGAAGCAATTAATAGATTGCCAAGCAAATATCAATACGTGGTGATGCTATATTTAATAGAAGGTTATGACCATCAAGAAATTTCAGAAATTTTAAATATTACA
Organism: Flaviramulus sp.; assembly: GCA_023255235.1. Classification (GTDB taxonomy): domain Bacteria; phylum Bacteroidota; class Bacteroidia; order Flavobacteriales; family Flavobacteriaceae; genus JALRJA01. The sequence continues at coordinate 715 of JALRJA010000164.1, read as the reverse complement.
GAAGTCGCATCACGCACACAATTATATAGAGGAAAAACAAAATTACAAGAACTATTAACACTTAAAAAAAATGGCACAAGATATTAGAGCGTTATTTAAAAACAGTGAAATAACACCAGAAAAGATGCCTAAAAACCATCAACAGCGTTTTATAAAGAAACTAAATAAAGCACTGCCTAAAGCATCACATTCTAAGTTTAAAAGCATGCTTATAGCAGCAAGTGTTGTAGGTCTTTTAGGTATAAGTTTTGGTGTTTTTAAATACTTTCAACCACAGCCCATTAAAAGCAATTTACCAAGCCAAGTAGCAGTAAACAAAGCATTAAAAACGAAAACTTTGGGAGATATTTCTCCAGGTTTAAAAAAAATTGAAAACTACTATATAGCAAGCATTAATCTAGAATTATCAAAAATTTCTTATACAGCAGAAACCAAAGATTTATTTGATGACTATATAGAACAACTAAATGAACTTGATAAAGAATACAAACGACTTTTAAAAGATTTAACAGAATCTGGACCAAACGAGTTAACTATAAATGCCTTAATTGATAATTTAAAACTTCGTTTAAATCTTTTACATCGTTTAAAAGCTCAATTAAAAAAGCTAGGCACTCACAATGAGGAAATTACTCAATCAATTTAAAAAATTATAAAATGAACAAACTTATTAAAAAACAGAACCTATTTGCCTTATGTTTTCTTATAACAGGAG
>JALRJA010000117.1 GCA_023255235.1 Flaviramulus sp. | reverse complement strand
ATCAGATTTAAGTATAGACCATGACGCCCTTTCAAATATTGTTAATTTTAATATTGAAAACGGTGTAGAATACTTGGTAATTTGTGGTACAACAGGAGAGAGTGTAACTATAACAAAGCAAGAAAAAAAAGATATTATTGATACTATTTCAAAAGCCAATAATGGTCGTGTACCTATGGTTTTAGGTATTGGTGGCAATAACACCATGCAAGTTATTGAAGAAATAAAAGCAACTAATTTGAGTAATATAGATGCTATTCTGTCTGTTTCACCTTATTACAGTAAGCCAACTCAAGAGGGTATATATGAGCATTTTAAAGCCATTTCTAAAGCATCACCAATAGATGTAATTATCTATAACGTGCCTGGTAGAACTTCCAAAAATATAGAACCAGCTACTACTATAAAACTAGCTAACGATTGTAAAAATATAATTGCCATTAAAGAAGCTGGAAACAATATGGCTCAATATTTAGAGTTAATAAAAAATAAACCCGATGATTTTTTAATTATTTCTGGCGATGATGATTTAGCTTTAGGTGTTGTCTTGGCTGGAGGTTCGGGTGTAATTTCGGTTATTGCTCAAGGGTTTCCAAAACAATTTTCAGAAATGATTCGTTTAGGTCTAAACGGAAATAATAAAGATGCCTACAAACTTCATTACAAACTAATGGATGTTATTGGCTTTATTTTTGAAGAAAACAACCCTGCCGGAATTAAAGCTGTTTTTGAAGCCTTAAACTTGTGTGAAGATACCGTTAGGCTTCCACTTGTGCCAGCATCAAATAACTTAAAAATGAAGATTCAAAATTTTATAAAGACCTTTTAGTATTGTTAAATATTACTTAAACCTTGTATAAGCTAGTATTAAGCTACTATTTTAGCCTTAAAATAATATTTTTAAAATCCATATTAAAGACGTAATTTTGCATCCTGTTTTAAAATTATATGAATAAATTTTTTTACATACTAACTGCACTCTTTATTTTAAGTAGTTGTAATGAATATCAAAAGGCATTAAAATCTGAAGATATTGCAACAAAATTTAAAATGGGTGAAGAACTTTACAACCAAGGCAAATTTGAAAAAGCAAATAGGCTGTTTGCCCAAATTGTACCTAATT
>JALRJA010000110.1 GCA_023255235.1 Flaviramulus sp. | reverse complement strand
TGCTAAAACATTAGTTTCAATACGTTTTATTATGTTACTAACGTTAGCTTTTTTAAAAGTTTCACCAGTTATATTTTCATAAAGTTCTATATAACGTTCACTAACGGTTTCAATATAAGCATCACTCATATGTGGTACAGTTTGCCCTTCTAATCCTTGAAAATTATTAGAAATTAACCATTGCCTTACAAACTCTTTGCTTAGTTGTTTTTGTGGTTCAGCATTATCTTGGCGTTCTTTGTAGCCATTGGCATAAAAATAGCGTGATGAATCGGGTGTGTGAATTTCATCAATCAAAACAATTTTGCCGTCTTTGGTTTTACCAAATTCATATTTGGTATCAACTAAAATAAGCCCGCGTGAGGCTGCAATTTCAGTACCTCTTTGAAATAGTTTACGGGTATAATCTTCAAGAATAAGGTAATCTTCTTCAGAAACAATACCGCGTTTTAAAATAGCATCACGAGCAATATCTTCATCATGATTTCCCATTTCTGCCTTAGTGGCTGGTGTAATAATTGGTTCTGAAAATTTATCATTTTCTTTCATACCTTCAGGTAAATTTACGCCACAGAGTATTCGTTTACCAGCATTATACTCGCGTGCTGCATGACCAGACATATAACCTCGTATTACCATTTCTACTTTAAAAGGTTCGCACAAATGCCCAATAGCTACATTTGGGTCTGGTGTTGCTATTAACCAATTTGGAACAATATCTGCCGTTGCATGCATCATTTTGGTTGCAATTTGATTTAATATTTGACCTTTATACGGAATGCCTTTAGGCATAACAACATCAAATGCTGATAGCCTATCGGTAGCAATCATTATTAATTGCTCGTTATTGATATTATATACCTCTCTAACTTTTCCTTTGTAAACACTTTTTTGATTAGGAAAATGAAAGTTAGTGTCTATGATGGTATTAGTGTTTGCCACAAATTACTGTTTTTATAAGGTTACTATATTATTGCTACTCTCTATTTTCAATGCTCTTATAGGCTTCTATAACTTTTTTAACCAGTTTATGCCTTATAACATCTTTATCATCTAAAAAAATCATACCAACACCTTCAACATTTTTTAAGATTAAAAGTGCTTCTTTTAGTCCTGAAATGGTGCGTCTTGGCAAATCTATTTGTCCAGGGTCTCCTGTTAGTAAAAATTTGGCGTTTTTACCCATGCGTGTTAAAAACATTTTCATTTGGGCATGCGTGGTATTTTGTCCTTCGTCAAGAATAACAAAGGCATGGTCTAGGGTTCTTCCTCGCATAAAAGCCAATGGTGCTATTTGTATAGTGCCGTTTTCTATATAATGAGCTAATTTTTCTGGAGCTATCATATCGCGCAGGGCGTCATATAGTGGTTGCATGTATGGGTCTAGCTTTTCTTTTAAATCGCCAGGTAAAAACCCAAGGTTTTCACCAGCCTCTACAGCAGGGCGAGTTAAAATGATGCGTTTAACTTCTTTGTTTTTAAGAGCTTGTACGGCAAGTGCAACTCCGGTATAAGTTTTTCCGGTTCCTGCAGGTCCTATTGCAAAAACCATATCGTTTTTACGCATAAGTTCTACTAGCTTACGCTGATTGGCTGTTTGAGCTTTTACTAGTCTTCCGCCAACACCATGAACAATTACCTCACCGCTTTCTTTTGAGGTTGTATAATCATCACTACTTTGACTAGTTAAAACACGTTCAATTGTGTTTTCATCAATTTTATTGAATTTGCCAAAATGTTTTAAAAGCATGGTTATTCTGCGGTCAAATTCTTCTAGTAACTCGTCGTCACCAAAAGCTTTTATTTTATTACCTCTAGCTACAATTTTAAGTTTGGGAAAGTATTTTTTAAGTAGTTCAATGTTGGTGTTTTGAGCTCCAAAAAATTCTTTAGGAGATATTTCTTCTAGTTCAATAATAATTTCGTTCAAAAGCGTTATTTATTAAATAGTATATTTCTAATGATTATTTAAAGACTTACGTATTTAAAAAAAATTAGAACAATTAAATTAGTTTTTCGCCTACTATTAATTTTCATTGAAATCATAAAAGTGAAATGAAAATTTTGTGTAGGTTTGTAAAACTCAAAAATAAGTAAATTTGAGTCATACTTAGCTAAAAACATATCAACAATTTTCAATGGCTATTATAACACTAACCACCGATTTTGGTGAAAAAGATTACTTTGCTGGAGCAACTAAAGGGGCTATTTACAGTGAGCTTTCTGATGTAAAAATTGTTGATATCTCTCATTCTGTTTCACCATTTAACACTCTAGAAGCGGCTTACATTATTCAAAACACCTACCCTAGTTTCCCTAAAGGAACTATTCATATAATAGGTATTGATTCTGAAATTAATCCGGAAAATAAACATATAGCTGTTAAGCTAGACGACCATTATTTTATATGTGCCAATAACGGTATTATGAGCATGATTTGTTCTGAAATAACTCCTGAAAAAATTGTGGAAATCAATATTCATGACAAAATACAAACAAGTTTTCCTGTGCTAGATGTGTTTGTAAAAGTAGCCTGCCATATAGCTCGTGGCGGTACTTTGGAGGTTATTGGTAAACCTTTAGACAAGATAAAACCAATAAAAAATATTGTGCCTTATGTTAATGATGATAAAACACAAATTGTTGGTAATGTAATTTACATTGATAACTACGGAAATGTTATTACCAATATTAAACGTGGTTTTTTTGAAACCATACAAAAAGGGCGCGATTTTGTGGTTTCGGCTAGACATTATACTTTTAAAAAAATATATAAAAAATATAGCGACTTTGTAAATTTTGAAGTACCCGAAAACAAACGAAACGATGAAGGTAGAAAATTGGTGGTTTTTAATTCGGGTGATTTTTTAGAAATAGCAGTCTATAAAAGCAATAGTGATACCGTTGGAAGTGCCTCTACCCTTTTAGGCTTAAATTTGATGGATACCGTTAGTGTTAGTTTTGTTACAACACCAATAGCTCCAAAGGGTAAAGAAGTAAAACAAGATGTTTTGGGTAGTAGTGATTATTAAAACAAAATTATGTTGATACGAATTGTTAAAATGGGATTTTATAAACAAAATATAGACCATTTTCTTTATAATTTCAATCAGGTTAAACATCAAATTAGAGCTTTTGAAGGTTGCCATTTTTTAGAGCTTTACAGAGATATTCACGACCCAACTGTTTATTTTACTTATAGTTATTGGGAAAACGAAGAGGCTTTAGAGCTTTATAGAAAATCAGAGTTGTACAATACAGTTTGGTCTAAAACCAAACCCCTATTTAGTAAACCTGCAAAAGCCTGGAGCGTTGAAAAAATGGAGAGTTTAAAATAATAACCCATCGCTTATATTTAATAAAACAACATAAGCCCTTTTAATTGGTTATAATACATACAAAATAGAAGGTTATAACTAATACAAAACATTTAATGCATTTTAAGAATTAATAAATTAAAAATGATAGCCATACTTAAAAAAGAAATAAACACGTTTTTTTCATCACCTATTGGGTATTTAGTTATTGGTTTTTTTTTAATACTAACAGGGTTGTTTTTGTGGTTTTTTAAAGGCGATTTTAATATTCTTGATTATGGTTTTGCAGATTTATCGGCGTTCTTTTTATTAGCACCTTGGGTTTTAATTTTCTTAATTCCTGCGGTAACCATGCGTAGTTTTTCTGATGAAAAAAAACAAGGTACTTTAGAACTTTTACTCACAAAACCCCTAGCAACTTCAAGCATTGTTTTAGGTAAATATTGGGGTGCTTTTATTTTAATTGTTATGGCACTTTTACCAACTCTTTTATATGTTTATACCATATATCAACTTGGTAATCCTGTAGGCAACCTAGATATGGGTAGTATATGGGGTTCTTATTTTGGCTTATTGTTTTTGGTGGCTAGTTATGTAGCTATCGGAATTTTCACTTCAACAGTAACAAATAGTCAAATAGTGGCTTTTATTTTGGCTGTTTTTTTGTGCTTCTTTTTTTATATTGGTTTTGAAGGTATTGCAGACTTTACGTCAAGCAATTTTATAGAACAATTAGGCATTAGTGCACATTATAAGAGCATGAGTCGGGGTGTTATAGATACACGCGATATTATCTATTTTTTAAGTATAACAAGTGTTTTTTTAATTCTAACTAAATGTAATATTAATTAAAAAGAAATGATTTACACACCTTTATTTTTTGTTTTTTTTGTGCTCGTTTTTATGCTCGTTTGGTTATTTATTAACACCATAGATAAACGCAAATGGCTTAGTTTTTTAATTAGTATAATACTAGCTCCTGTGGTTTATTTCTTTATATTTTATCCAATGCTGAATATTTTTAGCAGCTACCATCATCAAAAATATTTTAATGCCGATGCGTGGTTAGAAAAACCAGCCTTGCGTTATGAAATGAGTAATCATATAATTAATGATAGTCTTTTTATTGGAAAAACAAAAAAACACATTGAAAGCCAATTAGGAACACCCGAATGGTTTGGATGGGATGATTCAATTAAAGCAAATTCAGCAGAAAAATGGAACTATAATTTAGGCTTTAAACCCGGTGCATTTAATAATATGCAAGAATGTTTAGAACTCACTTTCCATAACCAAAAAGTTAAAACTGTAAGACAATATCAATTAGAGCAACAATTTGAATAAAAAATTAAAATACATAGTAATTTTCACTAGCATTATAATTGCAGTTAATTTTATAAGTAGTAAAATTTATAAACGCTTTGATTTAACTGCTGATAAACGCTATACTCTAAGCCAATCGGCAACAAATATTATAAAAGATATTAACGCTCCTATTGTTGTTGATATTTTTTTAAAAGGAACCGATTTTCCTTCGGAATTTAAACGTCTTCAACAAGAAACTAAACAATTACTTGAAGAGTTTATAGCCGTAAACAACAACATCATTTTTAACTTTATTGACCCATTAGAAGATGATGCTACAAGAGAACGTAACATTGAGCAATTAATTCAACGTGGCTTAACGCCTATGCAATTATATGTTGAAGAAAGTGGCAAAGCTACACAAGGTATTATTTTTCCGTGGGCATTAGCCAGTTATAATGAACAAACCGAAATTATACCGCTAGTTAAAAATAAAATTGGTGCTTCGCAACAAGAATTAGTTTCAAGCTCTGTACAACATTTAGAATATGCCTTTGCTGATGGTTTTAGCAAATTAACTAAACCAAAAAAACATAAAATTGCTGTTTTAAAAGGTAATAAACAGCTTAAAGACATCTATATAGCCGATTTTATTAAGAAAATAGGCACCTATTACTTTATTGCACCATTTACATTAGATAGCGTTTTAACAAACCCTCAAAAAACACTAGCAAATTTAAAAACCTTTGATTTAATTATATCTGCCAAACCAACCGAAGCTTTTACAGAAGCAGAAAAACTAGTTTTAGACCAATATACTATGAATGGAGGCAAAAGCCTTTGGTTAATAGATGCTGTTAGTATAGATAAAGACAGTCTTTATAACGACCAAGGTAAAAATTATGCCATAGCAAGAGATTTAAATTTAACAGATTTTTTCTTTAAATACGGCGTTCGTATTAATCCTACTATAGTAAGCACACTCTACTCAGCACCTATTACTTTGGCTATTGGCAGTGGTAGCGAATCGCAGTTTGAGCATTTAAAATGGCCCTATTCGCCATTAGCAAACTCAAATAATAACCATCCTATTGTTAATAACTTAAACTTAGTAAAGTTTGATTTTGCCAACCCAATAGACACCCTCAAAAATAATATTAAAAAAACTATTCTTTTAGAAACAGCTCAATTATCTAAACTTGAAGGAACACCTAGAGAAATTAATTTGAATATAGTAACCAAAGAACAAGACCCAACTTTATTTAATAAAGGAAACCAAACACTTGCTGTTTTATTAGAAGGTCAATTTAATTCGGTTTATACCAATCGCATCAAACCTTTTAATCTCAAAAATGAAAAAAATAAAAGTAACCATACAAAAATGATTGTTGTTGCCGATGGTGATATTATAAAAAATGACGTACATAAAAACTTACCACAAGAATTGGGGTTTGATAGATGGACAGGGCAAATGTATGGCAACAAAGAATTTTTATTGAATGCCGTTAATTACTTACTAGATGACAACGGACTTATAAACATTAGAACCAAAGAAATAGCCGTAGCGTTTTTAAATCAACAAAAAATTACTGCCGAAAAAACCAAGTGGCAATTTATTAATATCCTATTGCCATTGGTAGTATTGAGTATTTTTGGTTTTGCATTTAATTACTTTTTAAAGAAAAAATATGCTTTATAAATGTTAATAAGTTTGTTTCCAAATATAGACTCTTTAAGATATATTTGTAATTTACAGTTTTAATTTAAACCAAAGTTGAGTAGATGATGCATTTGGCGTAAAATATCTTTAATTTTATATATTAGAATTTTACAACAAATTTGTTCACCTCTTAAAAAAACATAATACCTTAACATGAAATTTATAGTATCAAGTACTTATTTATTAAAACAATTACAAGTTTTAGGTGGCGTTATAAACAACTCAAACACCTTACCCATTTTAGATAATTTTTTATTTGAATTAGACCAAAATAAACTAACTGTTTTTGCTAGTGATTTAGAAACCACTATGTCATCAACACTTGAAATTGACAGTACTAGTAACGGTAGCATTGCATTACCAGCTCGCCTGTTATTAGATACATTAAAAACTTTTCCAGAGCAACCTTTAACTTTTGTAGTTGAAGACAATAACACCGTAGAAATTAGTTCAAACCATGGAAAATATGCTTTAGCCTATACCAATGGTGCCGAGTTTCCTAAATCTATTGAACTAGAAGACCCTGTAAAAACCACTGTAACCGGTGATGTTTTAGCTACAGCAATTAGTAAAACCATATTTGCAGCAGGAAATGATGATTTACGCCCAGTTATGAGCGGTGTTTTCTTTCAGTTTTCAACCGAAAGCTTAACATTTGTAGCTACTGATGCTCATAAACTAGTTAAATATACTCGTGAAGACATAAAAGCCAATCAACCTGCTGAGTTTATTATGCCTAAAAAACCATTAAACCTTTTAAAAGGAATTCTGGCAGCAAGTGAAGAAGAGGTTACTATTGAATATAACGAAAATAATGCCAAATTTACTTTTGAAAATTCAGAATTAATTTGCCGTTTAATTGATGGTAAATACCCGAACTATGAAGCCGTTATTCCTAAAGAAAATCCAAATAAATTAGTAATAGATAGGAATCAATTTTTAAATTCTGTTAGACGTGTTAGTATTTTTTCTAACAAAACTACGCATCAAATACGATTAAAAATTGCAGGTTCAGAGTTAAATATATCTGCCGAAGATATTGATTACAGCAATAAAGCTGAAGAGCGTTTAACTTGTGATTACTCAGGTGATGATTTACAAATAGGGTTTAACTCTCGATTTTTAACCGAAATGCTAAATAACCTTACCTCTGATGAAATACAACTTGAAATGAGCATGCCTAATAGAGCTGGTATTTTAACACCTATTGATGGTCTTGATGAAGGAGAACAAGTAACTATGCTTGTAATGCCTGTAATGTTAAACAATTAATTTTTTTACTAAAACGACATCTTTATAATTTTTACCAACTAACTTAAATTCTCTTGAGAGTATCGTTTTAGTGATTTTAAAAAGCTTATCTTTAAAGATGAGCTTTTTTTATTTTAATACCTTTTTTATGATTCTTTGGCTTTAATAAAATCGGTTATTAAATAGGCAAGTAATTTACCTACTTGAGTTGCTGTTTTAGTGTTTGGTGCTGCCTCACAAATATGAAGGTATGCTGCGTTTTTATGCTTGGCAAAATAACTTACAAAAGATCTGGTTTTATTAACACTAAAGCCACTTGGTGACATAGCACTACTTGGAATATTTTCAATAGCATCACAATCTATTTCAATACCAAAAAAATCTTCAGATATAAAATTTAAAGCATACTCTAACTCGTTTTTAAACTTTAATTCGTTTCGTATTTCTAAAGCTTCAAATGTGTTGTATTTTATGTTTTTAAGCTTTTTTATACTTGTAAAAATAGCATCAGAAGTATAGTTTTCATGTAATCCGAAAATAAAGTAATTGCCTAAAAACCCTTCCGCGTAAGCGTAACTAAAAGCATTGCCGCTATGTCTGCCTTCTTCTGCTCTAAAATCAGAATGGGCATCAAAGTTAATAATGTTTATAGGTTTATTTAGAGCCAAACTTGTGCCTTTTATGTTACCGTAAGCATTGTTATGCCCTCCACCTACAATAATAGGTATCTTGCCTGCTAATACAATTTGGTTCACAATATGTGATACAGATGCGTCAATAGATTCAACTATCTTTCTAGCTTTAATGATATCTTTTTTTTGAGAATTTTTATATTTTGAAACCTCTTGTAGTTCGCGGCTAAAATCTAAATAACCCAATATTAAAACCTTATTAGCCTTTGTAAAGGTATTACTTTGAATGTTTAATAAGGCTTTTAAAGTGGCATCCCATGCCTTTAAAGCACCTGTTTTGCCATGGTTTGCAAATATTCCAATATCTTCGGGTAATCCTAAAAGTATATAGGTAACATCCAAACTTTTAAGTTGTTCGTATATATTGGAAATGCTGGTTAATATTTGAACATGTTCGCCAAATTTAGATTCACCAAAACGTTTGTTTACAATTTTTTTGCAAGTAGTATTGTTAAATAAGACTAAGTTATCCATGAAAGTGTATCTATTTTGAAGACTAAAAATACAGCTTTATTTAGTAACCACATTTAAAAATTTGATTTAATTAAAAACAAGATTTAGATTTAAAAAAAACAAAAATTATGGAAGATAACAAAAGTAGTAATGGCCTTAAAATAGCATTGGGTATTGCACTAGTTTTATTTTTAGGAACAGGGTTTTACACCATGAACCTGTACTCTACTAGCAAACAAGTAGAAAAAGATTTGACCGAACAAAAAGAGTTGGTAATGGCCGATTTAAACACCATGGCTAAACAATATGACGAAGCTATTGGTGAGAACAAAATTGCAAATAAGAATTTAATTGAAGCTAGAGCTCGTATTCAAGGCTTAATAGACTCTTTACAGATATCTGAAACCAATGTGAAAAGCTTGTGGAGATACAAACAAAAATATGTGTCTTTACAAAAAGAAATGGATATTTTATTGGCTCAAAACGAATCTTTAAAAGCCGAGAATTCATATTTAGCAACTTCTTTAGATAGTACTCGTGTTCGTTTAGAAGAACGCAATATTTTTTCAGATTCACTATTAGTGCAAAATAACGCTTTGGCTGAGGTTGTATTAAATGCGTCTGTTTTATCGGCAGCCGATTTAAAAGCTTCTGGAGTAATTGTAAGAACATCGGGTAAAGTTATACCTACCGAAAGAGCTAGCAGAAGTGATAAAATAAGAGTGTGTTTTATTGTTACCAAAAACAAATTAATTCAAGCTGGAGAGCAAGAATTATTTTTACAAATTATTGATCCTAAAAACAATATTTTAGGTTTAAACAATCAAGTAACTTTTGGAGAAAAAACACTTAACTATTCGTTAATTAGTAAGTTTAACTATGAAAATGCCAACTTAAATATTTGTGAGTTTATAACACCTAAGGCTAATGATAGTTTTGAAAAAGGGCGTTACATTGTTCATGTTTTTAATGAAAAAGATTTAGTGGCTACATCAGAGTTTATATTGAAGTAATCAAAATAGTAATCTAATAAAAAAACCTCAAATATATATTTGAGGTTTTTTTTTTTAAATTTAAATACTACTTTAAACTGCCTACCATATCTTCTGGTTTTACCCAATCGTCATATTCTTGGGCAGTTACATAGCCTAAATTAATAGCTTCTTCTTTTAAAGTAGTACCATTTTTATGAGCTGTGTTTGCAATTTCTGCAGCTTTATAATACCCAATTTTAGTATTTAAAGCAGTTACCAACATTAGTGAGTTATTTAATAATTTTGTAATAACCTTGTTATTTGGTTCAATGCCAATTGCACAATTTACATCAAAACTCACACAAGCATCACCAATGAGTTGTGCCGATTGCAAAATATTAGCTGCCATTACAGGTTTAAAAACATTTAACTCATAATGTCCTTGCAAACCACCCACCGATATAGCAACATCATTACCTATAACTTGAGCACATACCATAGTTAAAGCTTCACATTGCGTTGGATTTA
>JALRJA010000101.1 GCA_023255235.1 Flaviramulus sp. | reverse complement strand
AGTAGGTGTTTAAGAATTCAAAGTCTGATGGGTTTTTTGCATCGCTTGGTATTATTCCGTTTTCTGCTTCTGTGTAAAACACTAATTTATCTTTGTATTCATCTAAATTCATATTGTAGCGTTGTGCTTGTTTTATGGCATCTTCTGATGGTTTGTCTGATAAATAGAATTGCTTTACTTCTTTTACTCCAATATCTGTGTAGTCTGTTGTGTAGAACCAACCTCTCCAAAACCAATCTAAATCCATTGCTGATGCGTCTTCCATAGATCTAAAAAAATCGGCTGGTGTTGGGTGTTTAAACATCCAGCGTTGTGAGTAAGTTCTAAAGGCGTGGTCAAAGAGTTCTGGTCCCATAATGGTTTGTCTAAGTAAATAGAGTCCTGCTGCTGGTTTGGTATAGGCATTAGGTCCAAATTGAAATACATAATCACCTTGTGACATGATGGGAGATAAAAAGCTTTGGTCTCCACCCATGTATGGAACGATGTCTTTTGGTAAATTTCCTGTTATAAAATTGGGGTCATAGTCTAATTCTGCTAAAGTTTCAACAAATGAGTTTAAGCCTTCGTCCATCCAGGTCCATTGGCGTTCATCGCTGTTTACAATCATGGGGAAAAAGTTATGACCAATTTCATGAGTAATAACACCAATCATACCTCTTTTGGTTCGTTCAGAATAGGTGCCGTCTGGTTCTGGACGCCCATAGTTAAAACAAATCATTGGGTATTCCATTCCTTGTCTTTCTGAGTGAACAGATACGGCTTTGCTGTAAGGGTAATCAAAGGTGAGTTTAGAGTATTCTTCTAGGGTATTAGCAACTACTCTTGTAGAGTGTTCTTCCCAAAGTGGGTTACCTTCTTTTGGGTATAATGAAATTGCCATTACGGTTTTACCATTAATATTAACAGCCATGGCATCCCATATATATTTTCTTGATGAAGCAAAGGCAAAGTCTCTTACTTTGTTTGCTTTAAAATGCCATGTTTTAGTTTTGTTGCTACGTCCTTTTTCTGCTATTTCGGCTTCTTCTTGTGTTACAATAAAAACAGGGTCTTTAAATGCTTTTTCAGCGTCTTTAAAACGGTTTTGTTGCTCTCTTGTTAAAACATCTTTTGGGTTTTGCAATTCGCCTGTGGCTTCTAAAATGTGGTCTTCAGGAACAGTTATTTTAACATCAAAGTCTCCAAATTCTAGAGCAAATTCACTGCGTCCCCAAAATTGCATATTTTGCCAGCCTTCAACATTATCATACACGCATAACCTTGGGTAAAACTGTGCAATGGTGTAATTGTTGTTTCCGTCTGGAAAAGTTTCTAAACCAGAACGACCGCCATCTACATTTATATCATTGATGTTATACCACCATTTTATTTGAAATTTAAAAATGTCTCCCGGAGCTAAAGGTTTTGTTAAATTAATGCGCATCATGGTTTGATTGATGGTATGTGATAAATTTGAACCGTCTTCATTTTTAACATATTCTATATTAAAACCGCCATCAAATCGGTCTTTCAAATTAGCGTTGGTAAAGGATACAGGACCATTAAATGCTGAATCAAAACTCTCTGTGTTAATATCTGGAGTTTTAGAGTTTCTGGCTCTCATGTTTTGGTCTAACTGCACCCATAGGTATTCTAAATGATCTTTAGAATTGTTGTAATAGGTTATTTTTTCATCGCCGTAAATTTGATTTTTATCTTCGTCTAAACGAATATTGATAATATAATCTACCTGCTGTTGTGTGTAGGCATGACCTGGTGCTCCCGAAGCTGTTCTGCTTTCATTTGGTGTTGCCAAAAGGTCTTTCATTTGTCTAAATTTATTTTGGTCTGTGTGACCTTGCTGTTTTACTTGTTCTTGTGCTAGCAAGCTTATAGAAACTAAAATAAAAGACAGGAAAAGGGTAGTGCGTTTTTTCATTATATGTTTTGTGTTTTTTTTAATTGCTAATTCAGTATTGTTAATAAAAGCCTAAGGTACTATCTTTTTAAGATTTGACAGATTTTTTTAATTAAAATTTAACATCAATTTATTAGTATCAATAGATAGAATGGCACTTTTGTGTTTTGAATTAATTTTTGTTTTAACAATATTTTGTTGGTCTTTGAATAAATCAAATAATACGCTGTTTGAAATTTCAAAAGAAGCTATATTTTTAATTCCTTCAATTTCAATATAACATATCATAATATCGCCTTCATATTCTTTACCAATAAATTGAAGCTTGGTATGGCTATTATTAATTTTAATAGCTATATTTTCTTTTAAATACTGTTCTATGTGGGTGTTTATTATTTGAGCCTCGTTTTTTTCAGCAAGTGTTATATCTTTACCGTGGCGTGCTCTCAGTGCGTTTTCAAAGTCATCAATAAAAATTCGTGATGTTATTTGAACAGATTGCTTGTCTTGAATATAATTTATTTGAGTGATGCTAACATAAAATTTGTGTAAGCTTGAAAAGGCAAAAAGAGGTACAATACATAATAAAAGAAGCAAGTGTATTTTTTTCATCTGTTTAAATTTTATTGTTTTTTTTGGATCAGATGTAATTCGTCAATAACTATTTTGGTTGGTGTTTGCATTTTGTTACAGCTTTTATTAAGTGCTAAAGTAAGTATTTTCATGCTTCAAAAAACATTCCAAAAGTTATTAATTTTTTAAACCCTCTTTATTTTTAATATATTGCTTATACTTCATTTCTAAGTAGAGGAAAACAGTAAAGTCGGTTTGATTTTTACATGCGGTTAAAAAGGTTTCGTCTTCTGCACAGAAATAAAAAAAATCCATTTTTAAATCATCATCTAGAGGGTAGTTTTCAAAAAAACGTTTTGCCATCCGCCTTTTTATACTTTGTATTAAAGCCTCTCTTGCTTCTAAATCTACTCGGTCTTTTAGCATTTTTGTTCTACCAGAAATACCGTTTAAGATAGGGTTTAAGGGTACGTGACCCAATAAAAGCCCTAACAGCATAGCAGGTTTAAACTCACCGGCTTCATACAAACGTCTTTCACTTTGTGTAGCTAGTTTTCCGGTATAACCAGGAATGCCTACATCATAAAAATTTATTGGTGGTTTGCCTTCTACATTATTTATGTCTAGTAGCAAATCACCTGTTAGCACTTTGCCAATAAGAACTTCATCAAGTTCATTTATTTGTTCTTGTAGTGATACATAAAGAGCTTTAGACAACATAATTTCTTCTGAAATTACAACTTCTTTTTGTTGGTGTTGTATAGATGAAAAAACAATAGTATCATTCCTTTTTGCTGTTATGTAAAATGTTCCTGTTTTATCTGTAATAGTAAAAACTTGTGCTGTTTTATTAATAACATGAATATTTTCAACATCTGTTTTACTTTCTACTACACCCGATATTTTTACAGTTTGTGCAGTTATTTTTTGAATTACTAAAAAAACTACAAAAACAAAACACTTAGTTTTTAGCATGATTAATTTCTAGAAAATGATTCTTCTGTTTTAATAAAAATTCAACAAGTTGTAATTCGTTTTCAGGTTTTAAAAGGTCTTCATTTATCTCTTGATTTTCAACAAAAGCTAAAAAAGATTTAACATCTTGCAGCGGCATATTAAACATATCACTAATTTTTTTGTAAGTATAGATGTCTAAAAGGGTTTTTGGTTTTTCATAAGTATGCCCTACAAACAACTCTTTTTTAAGTGATACATTAGAATTGGAGTTGGTTAGCAGATTTAAAATTTTTATTAAATCAGGCAGGTATTTTCGAGCATTTGGGTTTATTATAGATTGTAAATGGTCTTGTATAACACCTTTGTCAAACACCTTATCTTCGCTCATATCAAAAGCGTTCATATTACCTAAATCTATAGGTTTTAGTTTAACTATTTTAACATTAAAAATATCGGTTTCAAAATTACCAGTAAGTCCAGAAGAAAGCGTTACCGTATCTAGTTGGTTAACCTGTTCTACCATTTGAATTTTTAATTGTTTAGATTTTATAACAGCTTCATCAATAGTTATAGAAACCAATTGAAACTGTAAAGCAGCAATTTCAATAATGTCATTTAAAGCTACTTTTATACTAAAAACACCTTTTTCATTAGTAATAGTTCCGGTGCTTGATGATTTATTAAAAATGGTTACACCTTCAATATCATTGCTATTAGACATAATAATCCCTTCAACTTCAACCCGTTTAATAGCTTGGCTACTAACAAGTAAAGAAAACAACAAGGCAGTAATATTTATAAAAAATTGAATCTTCAAATAATTCTATTTAAAAGTATAAATTACGCATTTCTAATCTTAAAGAAAAAGTAAATAGTATTTAATATTTTGTTAAAAGCTATAATTATGTAAGTTTACAGTAAAGCAAAACAGATGAAACAACTCATTATCGCAAGCACCTCAACAATTCACAATAGTGACTATTTAGAGTATATTTTAAACGATTTAAGTCTTTTATTTAATAATATTACTAGCATTTTATTCATTCCTTATGCCAGACCAAGTGGCATAACTCACACACAATATACAAAAACAGTAAGCACCGCTTTTGCAAAAATAAACAAAACAGTAATAGGCATTCACACCTTTAAAAACCCAGCAGAAGCCATAAAAAATGCTCAAGCCATTTTTGTTGGTGGCGGCAACACCTTTGTATTAACCCACCAGCTATATAAAAACAACCTATTAGCAATTTTAAAAACAAAAATAGAAACCGGAACACCCTATTTAGGCACCAGTGCCGGTAGCAATATTTGTGGGCTAACCATAAAAACAACAAATGACATGCCCATTATTTATCCGCCAAGTTTCAATGCCTTGGGCATAGTACCGTTTAATATCAATCCGCATTATATAGACCCCAACCCAAAAAGCAAGCACATGGGCGAAACCAGAGAAACCAGAATTAAAGAATTTCATCATTATAACACACAACCCGTTATTGGGTTACGCGAAGGAAGTTGGCTAAGCGTAAAAGGCAGCACCATAACCCTAAAAGGCAAGCTATCGGCACGAATTTTTGAATACAACAAACCGCCTTATGAAATAGCCTCAGGCACAGAAATAAGCTACTTAAACTAGTTTTGGGCGTGCCAGCAAATTTTTTAAAATTTGCTGTCGGGCTTTCCGCGCTACATGGTAGCTAGCTACAATCCCTCACGCAAAAAACACCTTGTAAACAAAAAATTACAAGGTCTTTAAAAAGTGATACCCTAAAATAGAAAACCCCTCATTGTAATAAAATTTATGAGACGCATAATTACCAACATAAGTATTTAACTCAACAGCTTCACAACCCTTACTTTGTACATAATATATGGTTCACCAGTTGCTTTTCTTTTCTGAAGTAACTTACCCCATTTTCTTCTCGCCTCAGAATCTCCTTCTTCTAATTTTTTCATAAACTTATCACTTACTACAACACATTGATGTAAATTAAGTGATTGG
>JALRJA010000100.1 GCA_023255235.1 Flaviramulus sp. | reverse complement strand
CACTAGCAGATATTGTAAAACAAGGTAAAGCTTTGTATGTGGGCATTTCTAACTACCAACCAAAAGAAACAGAACAAGCAGCAAAAATTTTAAAACAACTTCATGTGCCGTTTATAATACACCAAGCTAGATATTCTATATTTGATCGCTGGGTAGAAAATGGTCTTTTAAATACATTAGAAGAAAATGGTTTAGGCTGTATTGCCTTTTCTCCTTTAGCACAAGGCATGCTAACCGATAAATACTTAAAAGGGATTCCTAAAAACTCAAGAGCTTCCAAAGAAGTATCGTATTTAGATACCCAAACCGTTTCTAACAATTTAGAAAAAATTAAAAAACTAAATGATATTGCTATTAATCGTGGTCAAAAACTCTCACAAATGGCAATAGCTTGGATTTTAAGACAAAAACAAGTAACATCGGTTTTAGTAGGTGCTAGTTCACCCAATCAATTAAAAGAGAATGTAGAGGCTTTAAGTAATTTGAGTTTTTCTGATGAAGAATTACGTGCTATTGAAACCATTAGTTCTTAAGCATTATTCTTTTACGACTATTACTGTTGCTTTTACACCAGTTGCTAAATTCCATTGATTGTGAGAAACTATAAATCCATTATCATCAATAACCTTAAATTCGGCTGTGTTAGGTCCTGATTCTCCTTGATTTAAAGCAACAAAATCTATTTTATTAATGCCGGGTTTTAAATCTAATTTAAACCCACTATAACCTCCAGATAAAAATACGCGAGCATGTATTATATCATCATTTATTCTAACTTGAATTAAATCACCATCAACATAACCATGATCTCTGTATATAACGTTAACAAATGTAGCATTACTCTTAAAATCTCCTAAAAACTGATCGGTTTTACTACCATTACGCCTTTCTACCTCATCGGGTGATAATTTTATATCTTGAATGTTTTTGTTTATTTGCTTTTCATAAAGCTCTCCTGGTTTACCAAACTGCTCTTGTGAAAACATAGAAAACTCTTTTTTTTCCAACTCTAATCTTGGGTATGCTTGTGGTTTTTTTACCTCCAATGGGTTTGATTCTATGGCTTTTGAAGGTTTTAAGGGAGACACATCTATTGAATCGGTTTTACTTTCTAAAGCAGGTATTACTAATGCTTTGTTTTTAGTGTCTATTTGTGCTTTAACAGACAACGAAACA
>JALRJA010000372.1 GCA_023255235.1 Flaviramulus sp. | reverse complement strand
GCTCAGCATCAAATAATTAAATATTATGAAGACAGTAAAAAAGAAACCATTTTGCTTTTTGAAAAAGTAAAACTCCCCAATCCAGAGCGTATATATAAAGCCTTTCCGCATGAAATCTCAGGCGGTCAAAAACAACGCGTTATGATTGCTATGGCTATTGCCTGCAAACCAGATATTTTAATTGCAGACGAACCCACAACAGCCCTTGATGTAACCGTTCAAAAAGATATTATTAAACTTATTAAAACACTACAAGTTGAAACCAAAATGAGCGTTATTTTTATTTCGCACGACTTGTCGTTAATTTCAGAAATTGCAGATAGTGTTTTAGTTATGTATAAAGGTGAGATTGTAGAACAAGGAAACACATCTGCCATTTTTAAAAACCCGCAACACCGTTATACCAAAGCGTTAATAAATTCAAAACCAGCTTTAAACACTAGGTTAAAAGTGTTATCAACTATTCAAGATTATTTAAACGAAACCATAAACACAGAAATTGTAACCACAAAAGAACGCCAAAACAAGCATAAAAAATTATATAGCAAACCACCTTTGTTAGAAATAATAAATCTTGAAAAAGACTATATTTCTAAAAGTGGCTGGTTTAATAAACCCACCATGTTTAAAGCAGTAAACAAGGTTAGTTTTAAATTGTATGAAGGTGAAACTTTAGGTTTGGTTGGCGAATCGGGCTGCGGAAAAAGCACATTAGGAAATGCCATTCTTCAACTAGATAAAGCAACATCAGGTAAAATTTTATATAAAGGAATAGATATAACAAGGCTTCCAAATGCAGAATTAAAAAAATTAAGAAAAGATATTCAAATTATCTTTCAAGACCCTTATGCTTCATTAAACCCACGAATGCCTATTGGCAAAGCTATTATAGAGCCAATGATAGTGCATAAACTATATAATTCTGATAAAGAAAGAAAAGAAAAAGCACTAGATATTTTGAATAAAGTAGGGTTGAGTGAAGCTTATTTTGATAGATATCCGCATGAGTTCTCAGGCGGACAAAGGCAACGAATTGGTATTGCCCGAACAATAGCTTTGCAACCCAAACTTATTGTTTGTGACGAATCGGTTTCGGCATTAGATATATCGGTTCAAGCACAAGTTTTAAATCTGCTTAATCAATTAAAAGAAGACTTTGGTTTTACCTATATTTTTATCTCACACGATTTGGCAGTTGTTAAATATATGAGTGATCAATTACTGGTAATGAATAAGGGTAAAATAGAAGAATTAGACGATGCAGATACTATTTACAACAACCCAAAAACGCCCTATACCAAAAAATTAATTGAAGCAATACCAAAAGGAAGCCATTTTTAAATAGTATTAAACTTCAATGAAAATGATTGTTTAGCAAGATTTAAACGACTACAAACACTTACAAACGAACACAAATAATTACCAACCGATTATAATTTTAAAAACCTCCCATCTTTGCAGTGTCGCAACATACGAATGCGATAGTATTAACTGTTTAACAATTAAAATTTAAAATTATGAACACACTTAGAAACAAAGTACAGTTGATTGGTAACTTAGGAAATGATCCAGAAATCATCCAATTAGAATCAGGAAAAACATTAGCAAAATTTAATATTGCTACTAATGAAAGCTACACCAATAACAAAGGCGAAAAAGTAACAGATACTCAATGGCATCACGTAGTGGCATGGGGAAAAACAGCTCAAATTATTGAAAAATATGTAACCAAAGGGAAAGAGGTTGCTATTGAAGGTAAATTAACTTCTAGAAGTTATGATGATAAAGATGGTAACAAACGCTACATAACCGAAATTGTGTGTAATGAATTACTAATGTTTGGTAAATAATTAATTTAATAATGTTTTTATAGAAGCCTTTTAAAAGTTTTAAAAGGCTTCTTTTTATTTAAAAAGATTTTTAACACTTAAACGCATTAAATATTTAGGTAAAAAAAAACTATTAAACAGCTGTTTTTTTTAATTATTCATAATTAGAATTAATCAAACTTAAAAAATCAATAAA
>JALRJA010000309.1 GCA_023255235.1 Flaviramulus sp. | reverse complement strand
AACTCAATTTGCAACATGGTAGCCTTTTATTAATGAAAGGACAAACGCAAAACTTTTGGCTTCATCAATTACCCAAAACAAATAAAAACGTAAAAAAACGAATTAATTTAACGTTTAGGATTATCAATTAATTAATAACCTTGTTAAAACAAGTTGATAAGCAAATTTAAAAGTCTGTTTTAGTAATATATAAAACAAAGTTGTACAACTATATGGTGTAATAAGACGTTAAAAAAAAGCCATTAGTAAGTTATATAAAATAAAAAAAGCACCTTAAAAAGGTGCTTTTTCACTAACTAACTAACCAAAAAATATGAGTTACACTCCTAAGATTTAAAGTAACCACTCAATAAATCCTATTAATGAATGCAACATTTTTTTAATAGCAATACTTGTGCCAAACTTAAACCATAAACTTTGTTTTATGATTTATTTAACAGTTAATTTAGAATATCACATTAAATATTATTATCTCACTAGTTTTTAAAATTAAATTATATGATATTTGCCACCTTATAAACTTGTAGCTCTAATAAAACAGGTTCTCATTAATTAAACTTAACAAAGTCAATAAAAAACAAACTGTAAACAGATGAAAAAAGGCATATTTTTTATTCTTACTCTTTTAATAATTGCTTGTAGTAAAAAAGAAAACGATTTAATTGTAAAAGCAACTATAGTTGGATTAAAAAAAGGTACTGTATATCTTAAAAAAATGGAAGATACCTTGCTAATAACTGTAGATTCATTACAGATTGTTGGAAATTCAAGCTTTGAGTTACAGAGCAATATAGAATCTCCAGAACTATTTTTTCTTGATTTAGACAACAAGAGTAATGATAAACACAGAATTACTTTTTTTGCAGATAAAGGCGTAACGGTAATTAATACAACACTTAAAAACGTTGTTTTTGATGCTAAAATAAAAGGTTCTAAACAACAAGACGTATTTAAAGAATACCAAACCATGATTTCTAAAATGAATAATAGAAATTTAGATTTAATTAAAGAACAATTTGAAGCTCAAAAAAGTAGCGATACAAACAAATTAAATACTATTAAGAAAGAAACCGATAATAGTATCAAACGAAAATACTTATACACCGTAAATTTTGCTTTAAATAATAATGATAGTGAAGTAGCACCCTATTTGGCTCTTGCTGAAATTTATAATGCTAACTTAAAATATTTAGATACCATAAATAATGCACTAACACCCAAAGTAAAAGCTTCTAAGTATGGTAAAGCACTAGATAAATATATAAAAAGTATAAGAGAAAATAATTAAGCATTCCATTAAGCAAAAGAAGTTAAAAGATAGTATTTTATGCAGATAGGCTTCTTTTTAAAGCTGTAAACAAAACCTTTTTTAATTGGTTATCCATACGGTTATTTGTAGCATATTTTTGATTAATTTCAATTTCAATACCCATATAATTAGTTGTAAACTGTTTTCGTAAAAAGCTAGTAAAACCATCTGCTTTTCCTAAATATGGATAATTAAATCTAACATTTAGCATAGGGTTTAAGCGTTTTAATTCTTTTTTAAGCGTGATGCAAAACGCCTTTTCATTTTTTGAAGAAGTATCAAACAACAAGCCAATATCACAATGCCTTTCTATAGTATTTAGTATGGGAGTAAAAGAATGAACCGAAAGATGTAACACCGTACTGTTATGTGAAATAAAATTTTTTATTTGAGTTTCAACCGTATTTCTATAACTCAAATAAAAGTATTTAATAAGATGCTGTTTTTCTTCTTTTGGAATAAGTTTTGAAAATTCTGAAAATAAATTAGGATGGTGTAAAGACCTATTAAGCTCTATAAGCAATCTATTAGTTATAGCATATTTTGAAAAGTTTGCAAGCGGTTTTAAGCTTTTAAATACATTTAAAGCACCAATATCATACCCTCTGTGTGATGTTAAAACCAATTCTGAATCTACAAATAAACGAGTGTATTTTTTAGGAATATAATACCCGCCATGCTCACAGGTTAAAACGAGCTTCATGGTATAAACATCTTATTTTC
>JALRJA010000239.1 GCA_023255235.1 Flaviramulus sp. | reverse complement strand
CGCATGTATTTTTGATATTATTGTGTTTAATAAATCTATAGCTACTTCTGTTTTAGATTTTAATTTAAATTCGGTTACTTTTTCGTCATCATCTATAAAAGTAACTTTGTTGGTATTGGTTTTAAAACCAGCACCTTTGTCATTTAACGAATTTAATACAATTAAATTTAAATTCTTCTTTTTTAATTTTCCTTTTGCATTTTCTAGTTCGTTGTTGGTTTCTAAAGCAAACCCAACCAAATACTGCTTTTGTTTTATTTCTCCTAATGAAGCCAAAATATCTGTTGTTCTCTCTAACTCTATAGTTAACGTATTTGACTTCTTTTTTATTTTTTGAGTTGCTATTTCTTTAGGTTTAAAATCGGCTACAGCTGCCGAAAGTATGGCTACATCAACATTTTTAAAGTAGTTATGTACTTGGTTGTTCATATCTTGTGTGCTTACAACAGGTATTACCTCTATTAAGCTATGGGTTACTTTTTCATGTGTAGGACCTGTAATTAAAATAACTTCGGCACCATAGTTTGCAGCTGCTTTAGCTATTTCAAAACCCATTTTACCACTAGAATGATTACCAATAAACCTTACCGGGTCTATGGCTTCATAGGTTGGTCCTGCTGTTACTAGTATTTTTTTTCCGCGTAGCGGCAATTTTTCTAAAATAGCATTTTCTATAAAAGACACTATTGCTTCTGGTTCTGCCATTCTACCTTCACCAATCAAACCGCTTGCTAGTTCGCCACTAGTTGCAGGAATAATACTATTACCAAACTTTTTTAAAACCATTAAGGCATGTAATGTGCTTGGGTGTTTGTACATATCTAAATCCATTGCTGGAGCAAAATATACTGGGCATTTTGCAGAAAGATAGGTTGCTAGTAGTAAATTATCACAAACCCCATTTGCCATTTTAGACAAAGTGTTTGCTGTTGCAGGAGCTATAATGAATAAGTCTGCCCAAAGCCCTAAATCTACATGATTATTCCATACAGCATTATCATCTTCTTGGTTTGTAAATGAAGAATATACCGGGTTTTTAGAAAGTGTAGATAAGGTTAAGGGTGTTATAAAATCTTTTGCAGAAGGTGTCATAACTACTTTTACGTTTGCACCTAATTTTATAAAACACCTTACAAGTGTAGCTGTTTTATAAGCGGCAATACCACCACTAATTCCTAATAGTATGTTCTTGCCGCTTAATATGCTCATAAGAAGTTATTACTGATTTTCTTCCTCAGTATTTCTAACATAAATTTTATCTGCCAACCATTCTTGAACAGCTAGGGCATGAGGCTTAGGTAATTTTTCGTAAAATTTAGATACCTCTATTTGTTCTTTGTTTTCAAAGATTTCTTCTAAACTATCGTTGTAAGTAGCAAATTCTTCTAACTTGTCAATGAGTTCTTTTTTAATCTCTGTATTAATTTGTTCGGCACGTCTAGCAATAATAGAAATCGACTCGTATATGTTTTCAGTTGATTGATCAACTTTATTTCTATCATAGGTTATTGTGTTAACAGGCGCATTGGTTTTTTTTAAATCCATTGTGGTAGTATTTAACTTTTTTTGCTATAATTTTTTAATTCTTCTTGTATGGTTTTAGCCATATTATTAACAGTTTCAAGATGTTTTGAGTTACTAAAGGTATTTTTAAATACTTCTGAATACTCTTTTGCTCCTTCTAAACGTTGTTTTCTCAATGTAATTATACCGTCTTGTATGGTGTTTTTATATTCTACACTATTTACCGCTTGTTGATACATAGCGTCTAGTTTTAAAAACATAGCTTCTTCGCGTAGTGTAGAACCTGGAAACTCAAAAAGAAAATTATCAAACGATTTAATGGCTGCATTAAAATCTTTAGTAAAGCCAGGTGCTATATCTTTATATTGTTTGGCAATTTCAAATGCTTTAGTTTCTAATTTAAAGTCTAGTTCTTTTATTAATTTATTGGCTTCAGATACATATTGAGATTCTGGAAATAAATTTATAAACTCTTGCAGTTTTTCAATGGCTTCTTTAGTTTCTTTTTGATCTTTTGAATAAATAGGTGATAACTCATAATAGCTTTTTGCTCCTAAAAAAGAGGCTTCTTCTAGTTTTTCACTATTTGGGTAACTTGATACAAACCGCTCAAACTGATAACCAGATGTATGATAATCTCTGGTTTGGTAGAATGAGTTTGAGTATAAGAACATTAATTTTTCGGCTTGAGGTTTGCCTCTGTAATTAGGTACAATTTGGGCAAACAGCCTATTTGCTTTTTCAAATTTGCCTTGGTTGTAAAGTTCTTCACCCATTTTAAATTTTGTTGCAATATCTTCAGACTTTAATGCCT
>JALRJA010000190.1 GCA_023255235.1 Flaviramulus sp. | reverse complement strand
TGTTCTTCCATGCCTGTTGCAACTGGAAAAATATTCAAATCGAAAATAATATCTTCCGATGGAAAGCCCACTTTATTTACCAAAATATCATAAGAGCGTTTTGATATTTCAATTCTTCGTTGGTAATTATCGGCTTGACCAACTTCATCAAAAGCCATAACAATAACGGCAGCACCATAACGCTTAATTTGTTTGGCTTCCCAAATAAATTTGTCTTCCCCTTCTTTTAACGAGATAGAATTAACTACGCACTTTCCTTGCACAACCTGTAAACCAGCTTCAATAATATCCCATTTAGAACTATCAATCATGATAGGTACTCTGCAAATATCTGGCTCGGCAGCAATTAAATTTAAAAACCGTACCATGGCTTCTTTTCCGTCAATTAAGCCATCGTCCATATTAATATCAATAATTTGAGCACCACCGTCAACTTGATGACGTGCAATATCTAAAGCTTCATCAAATTTTTCTTCTTTAATTAAACGCAGAAACATTCTGGAACCAGCTACATTGGTACGCTCTCCAACATTTATAAAGTTGCTGTTTTCGTTTAGAATTAGTGGTTCTAAACCTGAAAGTTTCATGTATTTTGTTTGCTTTATTGTCATTATTTGTAAGGCTGCATTATTTGAAATGGTTTAAAAAATGATGCTGTTTTAATAAGACGCTCAAACTGTGTTAAGTGTGAGAGTTGGTCGGGGTTTATACTTAGCTGCTATTGCTGCTATTACTTTAATATGCTCGGGGCTGGTGCCACAACAACCACCTATAATATTGATTAAATTCTTTTTGAAATAGGCTTCTATTTGCTCACCCATATCTTCTGGCGATTCGTCATAGTTTCCAAAAGCATTTGGGAGTCCTGCATTTGGGTGTGCCGAAATGGCAAAGTTTGTTTTATTGGCAATGGCTTCTAAATGCGGTTGCAATAAATTGGCACCTAAAGCACAGTTAAACCCAATAGACAGTAATGGAATATGCGATACTGAAATTAAAAACGCTTCGGCAGTTTGACCAGATAAGGTTCTACCGGAGGCATCGGTTATAGTGCCGCTTAACATTATAGGGATATTTATATTTCTGTCTTCTTTTACCTCTTCAATAGCAAAAAGAGCTGCTTTTGCATTAAGGGTATCAAATACGGTTTCAACTAAAAGTAAATCTACACCGCCATCAATTAAGGCTTCAACTTGTTGTTTATAGGCTATTCTTAATTCGTTGAATGTTACAGCACGATATCCTGGGTCGTTTACATCAGGCGACATGCTTGCTGTTCTGTTTGTTGGTCCAATAGATCCTGCTACAAAACGCGGTTTATGGGGTTCTTTTGCCGTGAAAACACTGGCAACTTCTTTGGCTATTTTTGCTGATTGATAATTGAGTTCATAAACCAAATCTTCCATTTGATAATCTGCCATGGCTATGGTAGTGCTAGAAAATGTATTGGTTTCAATAATATCTGCTCCGGCTTCAAAATATTTTGCGTGTATGTCTTTAATGGCTTGTGGCTGGGTTATAGAAAGCAAATCGTTGTTACCTTGTAAAGATGTTGGGTAATTTTTAAAGCGTTCGCTTCTAAAATCGGCTTCTGTAAACTTATAAGCTTGCAGCATAGTACCCATAGCACCATCTAGCACTAAAATTCTATCTTGTAAAGCCTTATGAATATTTGACATCTTTATTTCTTTTTTAGTTTTTGGGTTTTAAAAAAATTATAAAAAATATCATCAAGAAAAGTAAGGTTCTTTTGGTTATCTTTCCAATAAAATTAAATTTTATTAGTAGAATTTAGCACCTTCTTTATCTGCATACTCATTGA
>JALRJA010000180.1 GCA_023255235.1 Flaviramulus sp. | reverse complement strand
GTAAAATGGCTTGTATCCTGGCGTAAGTATATTGAATAAATGGCCCTGTGTTTCCTTGAAAATCGATAGATGCTTTTGGGTCAAATAAAATACGCTTTTTAGGGTCTACTTTTAAGATATAATATTTTAAAGCACCCAAGCCAATAGTTTTATATAACGCTTGTTTTTCAGTTTCTGTATAGCCATCAAGTTTTCCAAGTTCTTCTGAAATTTCACCAGCAGTTGAAGCCATTTCATTAATTAAATCGTCGGCATCAACAACAGTTCCTTCTCTACTTTTCATTTTTCCACTAGGTAAATCAACCATTCCATAGCTTAAATGGTATAGGTTTTTTGCCCATTCAAACCCTAATTTCTTCAAAATTAAAAATAAGACTTGAAAATGATAATCTTGCTCATTACCAACAGTATAAACCATTCCGCCAACATCATAAAAATCTTTAATACGCTGTATGGCAGTTCCAATATCTTGTGTCATGTAAACTGCTGTACCATCAGAACGCTGTACTATTTTTTTATCTAACCCATCTTCGGTTAAATCACACCAAATAGAACCATCGGCTTCTTGAACAAAAACACCCGATTTTAAACCTTCTGTAACAAATTCTTTTCCTAATAAATAGGTGTTACTTTCATAGTATAAGGTATCAAAATCTACTCCTAAATTTTTGTAAGTTTCATTAAAACCTTCATAAACCCAACCATTCATTTTTTTCCAAAGTGCTACAGTTTCTACATCACCAGCTTCCCATTTCAAAAGCATGTTTTGAGCTTCTAATAATAAAGGGGCCTTTTTTTTTGCTTCATCTTCTGTCTTACCCAATTTCATTAAGGCCTCAATCTCTTTTTTATACTCTTGGTCAAACTTCACATAATAATTACCAACCAGTTTATCTCCTTTTAAGCCTGTACTTTCTGGTGTTTCGTTATTTCCAAAACGTTTCCAAGCCAACATACTTTTACAAATATGAATACCACGATCGTTTATAATTTGGGTTTTATATACTTTTTTGCCCGATGCCTTTAAAATTTCGGCAACACTATAGCCTAATAAGTTATTTCTAACATGACCTAAATGCAACGGTTTATTTGTATTAGGTGAAGAATACTCAACCATTATAGCTTTTTCACCTGCTTGCGGTGAAACAAAACCATATAGTGCATTTTCTTTTATACCATTAAAAAATTTGATATAATACGCATCACTTATTTCAACATTTAAAAAGCCTTTTACTACATTATAAGCTTTAATGTCTGCAACATTTTCAACTAAATAATTACCAATAGTTTCACCTATTTGCACAGGATTTCCTTTGATAAAATGTAACATAGGAAAAATTACAACCGTTATATCACCAGCAAACTCTTTTCTAGTTGCTTGAAATTCTACCGTTTCTAAAGCAATATTAAATGATGCTAAAACCGCTTGTTTTACTTGATTTGATAATGTTACTTGAAGGCTCATTAATAGTCAATTTTTAAAGTGAGCAAAGATAAAACTTTTATTAAAGCTTTATTTGAAAATTTGGCTC
Organism: Flaviramulus sp.; assembly: GCA_023255235.1. Classification (GTDB taxonomy): domain Bacteria; phylum Bacteroidota; class Bacteroidia; order Flavobacteriales; family Flavobacteriaceae; genus JALRJA01. The sequence goes on along the minus strand of JALRJA010000180.1, from coordinate 263 downwards.
AATAAAAACTAGCTATACTATTAAAAATGTAATACATCCATTTAAAAGTAGTACAATAATTTGATTTTTTAGCTTTTCACCTTCATTCTAAAACCTTAAAAGGCTTTTTCTAACTTTTGCGTGGTAAGGCTATTAATACCCTTTCGAGGTTTTTTTTTAACCAACAAAACCATTGCAGCTTGATAGGTATTACTTATTTCCCTCAAATAAGATACCCTAAATTATGCCTTTATTATTAGTTATAATACATATTGTATAAGGAA
>JALRJA010000153.1 GCA_023255235.1 Flaviramulus sp. | reverse complement strand
TACATATTGATTTCGTTTTTTTTGTTAAAACACACCTTTTTTTATTTCAAATTAAAGTATTATGTACAATAAAATTATAAAACTTATTTTAGCCATTGGCATATTTGCTTATGCAATTTATCAATTTACCGAAGGGTATATAGGTAATGGTATTATGCTTATTTTTTTGTCGCTTATTTTTGTGTTTTTATACTTTAAAAATGAATTTATTTTATTGGCTTTTTTAAGATTGAGAAAACAAGATTTTGATGGTGCCAAAAAATGGTTGAGTAAAATTAAAAATCCAGAATCTGCATTAGTAACCAAACAGCAAGGGTATTATAATTATTTGCATGGTATAATGGTTTCTCAAACCAATATGAATGAAGCTGAAAAATATTTTAGAAAAGCTATTACCTTAGGCTTATCTATGAGCCATGATTTAGCCATGGCAAAATTAAATTTAGCTGGTATTGCGTTTTCTAAACGCAGAAAACAAGAAGCACAAAAATTACTTTCTGAAGCTACAAAACTTGATAAACAGGGTATGCTAACAGACCAAATTAAAATGATGAAAGAGAACATGAAGCGTTCACAAATACCCAATCAACATTATGGTAGTGGCGGTTCTTTAAGAGCTCAAAAAAGACGCGGTTAAACAAATTCTATTACGGTGCGTTATAATACCCTTTTTCGGGTATTTCTATGTGGTATATTTTTCTAGATTTATTATTTAAAAATGGTTCTCTTAACCAAGGATTGTGGCGTTTTAAAATTTTATAATTGATGTTATAATTTTGAGCAAACTTGGTAAAATCTGTTACGGCTGTATCTACTTTAACTTTAAAGGTAGGAATGTGTTCATATAAGTCTTTTTCTCTAAAGTTAAAACCATATTTAGTAGGATTGGATAAAATTTCTTTTAATGCTACAATTCTAAAAATATAGCGTCCTGTTTCTTCTCCAAGTAACAAATCATAATAGTTTGCTACATTTTGTTCTTTTAAGCGTCTAGAAATTCCGGCATTACCAGCATTGTAGGCAGCAGCAGCGAGTGTCCAAGAACCAAGCTCGTTTTTAGCTTTTTTTAAGTATTTGCAAGCTACTTCTGTTGCTTTTTCTAGGTGATAGCGTTCATCTACATTACTATTTACTTCAAGACCATTTTCTTTTCCGGTGGCAGACATAATTTGCCATATACCAGTTGCACCAGCAGGTGATACGGCATTTGTTAATCCGCTTTCTATAACCGCTAGATATTTAAAATCATTGGGAATGTTATGTTTTGCTAAAATAGGTTCAATAATTGTGAAATACTTTTTTGCCCGTTTTATCATTAACAAACCATTAGATTGCCAATAGGTGTTTACCAGTAACTCTCTATCCATTCGTTCTAAAATATCGGGGTCTTTGAGTGGTAGTTTTTCACCAGCAAAATCTAAATTTTCAGGAACTTGAATGGCATAAACATTATAATCGTTTATAAGTTTAGTTTTAAAGTTCTCATCTGTTGGGGCTTCCTGTAGGGCAAAAGTAAATAGTAAACATAAGCTCAACAATCCTACAAACGCCAATGCCTTTTGCAATGTTTTCATTTTATTTAAGTTTTGCTTAAAATTAATAAAAATACTTTAAATGCTCATGTTATTTTTTCAAAATTATATTGGGTAAATTCTCGTTAAACCACATATATTTGGTAATAATCATAATATGTGTTCCGCCTTTTACTATAATACAATTTGAAATATTTTTTATAGGAAATACCGCATCATTATCACCATGTATGTGTACAATTTTTGGATTGTATTCTACTTGATTCCAACAAATCATATGTTCTATAGCCCAACTTAAATATTTAGGATTGTTTACCGATAAATATTTTTTGTACAATTCTAAACGTTTTACAACACTACTACCAAAAGCATATTTAGCTAAAACATTGATATCACGAGCCAATTGCGTTGGAATAAGTTTGTAAGCCTTTGTGGCTTTGGCTATATGCATTCGTTTTGGTAATTCATGCATTGATTTCACGCTTGATACAATTATTATTTTTCTTAAAGCAATGTGTTTGGCTATTTCTTGTACTAAAACACCTCCAAATGACACACCAATTAAAACACTATTGGCGTGTTTTATGTTTTTTGAAATTCGCAAAGCATAATCACTTATAGATTCATTATCAAGGGGTATTTGCCACTCTAATAAATGAATTTGAAATTGATTCTCGGGCAATTTTATGTGTTCAAATATGCTTGAATTGGCAGCCATTCCAGGCATTAAATAAACAGGCACTATATCATTATTCATTAGCTTTTTATGTTTGTAAACAAGTTGACTAAAAAAACGCTAATAGTTTATTTTATAAGAGATTAACTTGAAGAATTATTTTTAGTAACGATTTTTTTTGTACTTTTGTATCGCAAAATTATACAAAATAGTATTCACTACTTTTTAATATTTCAAATAATTTAAAAATTACACCATGCTTGATGTTGCTGAACTTGTTGATAATGACTTTTTACGCCAATTTGAAATAAAAATTGATAACCAATTAGCAAAAATTGAATATTCGTTACAAGAAAGAAAGATTTTTTTAACCAAATTAGTTATCCCTGAAGAGCTAAATGATGAGGTTTTTAAAAATGATTTTTTGTCTGCCGTTTTTGAGCAAATTCATGAGCGTAACTTAAGTGTTGTTCCTACTAGTCCTGAAATAGCTAAATTTGTTAGAACTAATAGAAAGTATAAGCGCATGCTTCCTGTTGGCGTTAGAATTTAATTTTGTTATTTGCATTTTCTAAATGCTTCTGTAATTCTTTTTTACGCTATTAATTCTTTAATAAAATCAAACCTTACCAAGCCATCATCATCTATTTTAGTTAATTCTATTTTATGTATAGTATTTACTAATTCTGGATTCCAAGGGGTTTTTACTTTAATATAATTTTTAGTAAAACCATGTATGTAGCCTTCTTTATTTTCGCTCTCAAATAAAACGGTTCTTGTGGTGCCTATTTGGCTTTCATAAAAAGCACGGCGTTTTTTTACAGATAAGCCT
>JALRJA010000068.1 GCA_023255235.1 Flaviramulus sp. | reverse complement strand
CAACCATATTTATCCATGGCTTCTTTATAGGTAATAACTTCAAATGGGTGTAATAACCACTTGTTGCCATAAATTTGTGTAACTATTTCATTAAACAAGTTGGTATTTAAATCTATAATTTGTTGCATACTGGCGTAAGCCATTTCAATATCTAACTGTGTGAATTCGGGTTGGCGATCACCACGAGAATCTTCATCTCTAAAACAGCGTGCAATTTGAAAATATTTTTCATAGCCACTCACCATGAGCATTTGTTTAAATTGCTGTGGTGCTTGTGGTAAAGTATAAAATGCACCTGCTTGTTTTCTTGAAGGAACAATAAATTCTCGTGCTCCTTCATCTGTGCCAGCACTTAAAATTGGCGTTTCAATTTCTAAGAAATGGTTACTATCTAAAATATCACGAAGGCGTTTAATAACCTTATGTCTATTTACAATTACGCGGCGTACATCGTCATTTCTGTGGTCTAAAAATTTATATTGAAAGCGTATGTTTTCGTTAGTTTTTGTTGCTCTTTTTATTTCAAAAGGAAGTGTTCTAGAAATATTTAAAATATCGAGTTTGGTAGCTTCCAATTCTATTTTTCCAGTTCGTAAAGACGGATTATAATCGTCTTCATCTCGTTTTACAATTATTCCAGAAACCATTATTACCGATTCTGGTTTTAGCTTCACAAGTTCATCTAAGTTTGGAAACGATTCGTTGCTTAATCGTATTTGAAATTTTTCGGTACTAGAATCACGCAAATCAATAAAAATAAGCTCACCATGATCTCTCACACTAGAAACCCAACCTGCTAAGGTTACTTCTTTTGAAATACTATTATCTGTAATATCTGTAATTAAATGCGTACGATATGCTTCTTTTATTATTAAAGGAATTTTTGGTAATAGTTCTTCTTTAGTTGCGGCTTGCTGGGTATTTTTTATGGGTTGTATGTTGCTGCTTATTGGCTCTTGTGTTAAAGTAGTTGTGCTTTGTAACTGGCTTAATATCTTTTCTCTAATTACTTTACCAGACGCACCTTTGCCAATAATACTAATAACTTTTCCAACCAAAACACCTGCTTTTCCTTGATTACCAGATTTAATATCTTTTGCAATAGTTTCATTTTCTGTAATTACTTTTGCTATGGCATTAAAAATGGTTTCTTCAGAAATAGTGTTTTCTTCAAAATAGCTTTTATAATCAAAACGACTGTCTTTTAAATAAGACGTAATGGCATTTTGAACCAATACAGATGTTATTTTTTCATCTTTAAAGAGTTTAAAAATCTCAATAAGGTGCTCTATGTTGTGTATGTTATCATAATCATCGGCTCCTATGTTATTAACTAAAGTTTTGGCTACAAAAGAAGGGTTTTTTATATGGTTGTTTATGGTAACAAACGTTTTAGAACGCAGTGAATTGGCAGTAAAAAACTTAGCATCTTGAGGTAATACGCCACCTTTAATTAAAATAGATTCTACCGCAAAAGGTAGCGAGCTAACATCAACAGTTATAGATTCTACTGCATCTTTAATGCAAACAAAAGGCAAATCGGGTTCAGAAATAAACCTATAATCGGCTTCAAACTCTTTTTTACGCATAGTTTTGGTTTGCTTTAAATCGGCATCCCATAAAACGGTAGTTTGTTCGGGTCTAAATGTTTTGTGTTCAATATAATAATCTAACTGTTTTTCAACTTCTTCTTTTAGGGCATCAACCATAAACTTAAACGAGTTTAGGTTTTTAATTTCTGTTCTTGGGTTTAAATTATAGGTGTGTTTTTTTCTAAGCGAAACAGAAACATCCGATTTAAATTCTCCTTTTTCAAGGTTGGCTTCAGAAATTTTTAAGTTTTGAACAATACGTTGTATGTATTGTGCATAGGTAGAAGCATCTTCAATATGCCTAATGCAAGGCTGGGTTACAATTTCAATTAAAGGAACGCCTGCTTTATTAAAATCTACCAACGAAACCGTTTTTTCGTGCATTAGTTTGGCTGCATCTTCTTCTATATGAACTTGTGTTAAATTAACGGTAAACTGACTTCCATCATTTCTAAAACACGATACTTGCCCATCTGGAATAATAGGATTGTGAAATTGGGTAATTTGAATGTTTTTTGGATTATCGGGGTATTCATAATGTTTTCTATCCCAAGAAATCACATTGTTTTCAAAGGTTGATTTTACGGCTTTTCCAAAGTAAATAGCTTTAGTAATGGCGTCTTTATTTACAGCAGGTAAAACACCCATTTGTCCTGTACATACAGCACAAATATTTTGGTTTGGTGTTTCTATTTCATGGTTAGGGCATGAACAAAATAGTTTAGTTTTAGTGTTTAATCTAACATGAGTTTCTAACCCAATAACCAATTCTAATTCATGAGCTTTTAAAGCTGCATCCAATTGTTCTAATTCCATTATATAGTATCTTTTAAGAAGTTAGCAAACTTCAAAATAAGTTCGTCGTTATTTTTTGCAGCCGTTATTTGTAAGCCTGTTTCTGTACCTTGTGGTACAGTTAAAGTAGGTAGTTGCCCTAAACTAAAACCTACTGTATAAGCATCGCTTAAATACATGGCAAGTGGGTTTTTTAGGCTATCGCCAATTTTTGGAGGTTTATTTGGGGTAACTGGCGATATAATAATATCAACTTCTTTAAAATCATTTTCAAAGTTTTTAGAAATAGCATCACGTAGGGTTAAGCTTTTTAAGTAAATTTCATCTGAAAAACCTTGAGATAATACTTGGTTTCCGCCAACAATACGTCTTTTTGTTTCTTCTGAAAAGTTTTCAGAACGCGTGATTGCGTATGATTCTTTAAGGTTTTTATCCTCAATACGATTTCCGTAGTTACTACCATCAAGGCGTGCTAAATTTGAAGCTGTTTCTGCCATAGCCAAGGTATAGTATGTAGAAACTAAAATATCAGATTTAAAAAACTCAAGTTCTTTTACCTCAATACCTTTAGCTTTAATGTTTTTAATAGCACTTAAAAAATCGGCTTTTATTTTTGGGTCAATAGCCTCATTTTCAATAAAGTTTTTAAAATAACCAACGGTTTTTACGTTATCTAAATTTGAAATTGATTCTTCGGTTATTTCATTACTGGTGTAAGTGGTTTGATCTTTTAGGTCTTTACCACTTATAACATTTAATACAATACGAATATCTTCAACAGATTTTGCAATAGGACCTACACAATCGGTTGATGATGCATAAGCCATCAAACCATAGCGAGAAACACGACCATAGGTTGGTTTTAGTCCATATACATTATTATAACCAGCAGGCTGCCGCACAGAACCGCCAGTATCACCACCTATAGAAAATACTGTATAGTTTTTAGAAACGTTTACAGCAGAACCACCACTAGAACCACCGCCAACCAACTCGGGGTTTATAGCGTTTTTTACAGCACCAAAAATAGTGTTTTCACTAGACGAGCCATGACCAAAACTATCACAATTTTCTTTCACTATAGGTATGGCACCAGCATCAATTAATTTTTGAATAGCAGTAGCTGTATAGGCAGATTTATAATTTTTTAGAAAACCAGAACTTGCCGTAGTAAT
>JALRJA010000013.1 GCA_023255235.1 Flaviramulus sp. | reverse complement strand
ATACATAATGGTGGTGGTGTAGGTTGGGGTGAAGTTATAAACGGTGGGTTTGGTATGTTACTAGACGGTACTAAAGAAGCTGAAAACAGATTAAAAAGCATGTTGTTTTTTGATGTTAATAACGGTATAGCCAGAAGAAGTTGGGCACGAAATGATGAAGCTTTATTTGCTATAAAACGCGAAATTGAACGCACACCAAATCTAAAGGTAACTTTGCCTAACTTAGTAGAAAATGAATTATTAGACAATTTATTTGATTAAAACATTTATACAATTAGTAAATTATATTCAAGAAAGCAATCATACAAAACCTAAGAACTTAAAAACTAATTTAAATGCGTATCTTATTTAAAAACATAAAAGAATTAATACAAGTTAGAGAGGAAGGAATTAATTTTATTTCTGGCAAAGCCATGAATGAACTACCTACTATTAAAAAAGCTTATTTATTGATAGAAGATGGTGTTATAAGTGAATTTGGTTTTATGCAAAATTGCCCCAAAATTAAAACTGATTATGAGATTGATGCTACCGGAAAAATGATTTTACCTACTTGGTGTGATTCACACACTCATATAGTTTATGCGGGTAACAGAGAGTTAGAATTTGTTGATAAAATTAAAGGATTAAGCTATCAAGAAATTGCAGAAAAAGGCGGCGGCATATTACATTCGGCTAAATTGCTTCAAAATACAACCGAAGAGGTATTATACAAACAAAGCAAAGTTAGATTAGAAAGTATTATAAGCATGGGAACAGGTGCTGTTGAAATTAAATCGGGTTATGGTTTAACTTCAGAATCTGAATTGAAAATGCTTCGGGTAATTAAAAAACTTAAAAAAACATATTCCTTACCAATTAAAGCTACTTTTTTAGGTGCACATGCCATTCCTGAAGCATATAAAAGCAATAAAGAAGCTTATATACAGCTTGTTATAAATGAAATGATTCCTTTGGTTGCCAAAGAAAAACTAGCTCAATTTATAGATGTATTTTGTGAAACAGGTTACTTTTCTGTTAGCGATACTAAACGTATTTTAGAAGCAGGAAAACAGCATGGTTTAATTCCGAAAATTCATGTAAATCAATTCCATTCTATAGGAGGCGTACAAATAGGAGTTGCCTGTAATGCCCTATCAATAGACCATTTAGAACAAATGACCAATGATGATATTGACACTTTAAAAAACACCAAAACCATGCCTGTTGCTTTGCCTGGTTGCTCTTATTTTTTAGGTATTCCTTATACACCTGGTAGAAAAATGATTGATGCAGGTTTACCACTAGCATTAGCAACCGATTATAACCCGGGTTCAGCACCTTCAGGAAATATGAATTTTGTAATTTCAACAGCTTGTATTAAAATGAAATTAACACCCGAAGAGGCTATAAATGCAGCTACCTTAAATGGTGCTTACGCCATGGGTTTACAAGATAAAGTGGGGAGTATAACGGTTGGTAAACAAGCTAATATTATACTTACAAAACCTATAAGTTCTTACCATTTTATACCCTATTCATTTGGTGAAAGTCAAGTAGAAACAGTATATATAAATGGAAAAGAGATTATTTAATTTCTATCATAGCGTTTACAAAAGCAAATTGGATGTTTGAAAGCTACTTTTTTAAATTCTCAATTCGTTTTAATAAAGTAGGATGCGAATAGTGCATAAAAACATAAGCAGGATGTGGTGTTAAATTACTCAAACTGTTTTTAGATAGTTTTTTTAAAGACGTTATAAGAGGTTCTGCTTTGAATGTATTTTTCGCATAATTATCGGCTTGATATTCAAATTTTCTAGAGAAAACATTCATTATTAAACCAGTAATTTCAGAAATAGGTGAGTATAATAACCCAAAGGCTATTAAACCTATATGAAAGCTATGTGTCTCTACACCTAATGCTTTTGATAATAAGGGATTTGAAATAAATAAAGACAAAATATAAAGAGTAAAACCCGTTAATAAAACCGAAGCAAAAAGATTAAAAATAATGTGCTTCTTTTTGTAATGCCCAACTTCATGAGCCAAAACAGCTACAATTTCTTCTTCGTTTAAATCATTTATAAGGGTATCATAGAGTGTTACTCGTTTTTCACTACCAAAACCAGAAAAATAGGCATTGGCTTTGGTGCTTCGTTTAGAGCCATCAATCACAAAAATTTTATTAAGTTTAAACCCAACCGTTTTGGCGTATTTAGAAATACTATCACGTAAACTACCAGCTTCAAGAGGACTTTGTTTATTAAATAATGGTACTATAAGTTTGGAGTAAAACATATTCATAAACAAAGTAAAAAGAGGTTGACATCTAGAGCGTAGATGCTATACTGTATATAAGTTAACAGAGAGGGCACTGGGCATGATGGTATATGACGCAATCCTACAAGGCGATGAGGCTACTGAGGCCAACGCTCTAGACTATGCTCGCGGCATGGTATGGGACGAAGTAGAAGCATCTGA
>JALRJA010000327.1 GCA_023255235.1 Flaviramulus sp. | reverse complement strand
AAAAAGCCCTTTGTCTTTTATTTAATACTACATCATCGTTTGTAATTAACAGAATGCAGTTAGTGTTATCAAATTTAACAATTTTAACTCATAAAAAAAATTACTGCGTTAGTCATATAATTTCTGTTCATTACCAATCAGAAATAAAACAATTTTAACGCTAGAATACATAAAAATTGCTGGTAAAACCGGAACCACACAAAACCAAAGCGATGGCTGGTTTATGGGTATGGTACCAAATTTGGTAACTGGCGTTTGGGTTGGTGCCGAAGATAGAGCAGCACACTTTGCTTCTATTACTTATGGTCAAGGTGCCGCTATGGCTTTACCTATTTGGGGGCTTTACATGAAAAGTTGTTATTCAGACAACGAACTCAATATTTCTAAAGATGATTTTGTAGCTCCAAAAAACCTTTCTATACTTATTGATTGTAGCAAAACAACCAATATTTACGATGAGATAAGCAAAGACAAACTCGATGAATTAGAGTTTTAAGGTGTTTATAAAATCGCGTTTTACTATTTGTATTAAATTTTTATTTCTCAACACATTACAATTTATTGTGCTTTTATTCGTAAATTTATTAGGTAAAAAATTATGAATACTAATGATTAGCAAAAAAGTTGCCAATGTTCAAGAAGCATTAAAAGGCGTTACCAACAACATGACGCTCATGCTAGGTGGTTTTGGGCTTAGCGGTATTCCAGAAAATGCCATAGCTCAATTAGTTAAACTTAACGTAAAAAACCTAACCTGTATTTCAAACAATGCTGGTGTAGATGATTTTGGATTAGGCTTGCTACTTCAACAAAAACAAATCAAAAAAATGATTTCCTCATACGTTGGCGAAAATGATGAGTTTGAACGCCAAATGCTTTCAGGAGAGCTAGAGGTAGAGCTTATTCCGCAGGGTACACTGGCAGAACGTTGTAGGGCGGCACAATCTGGTTTTCCTGCCATTTACACACCGGCTGGTTATGGAACCGAAGTTGCTAAAGGAAAAGAAACCCGTGAGTTTGATGGCAAAATGTATGTACTTGAACACGCTTTTAAAGCCGATTTTGCCTTTGTTAAAGCATGGAAAGGTGATGAAGCTGGTAATTTAATTTTTAAAGGAACAGCAAGAAATTTTAACCCCAATATGTGTGGTGCTGCAAAAATTACTGTTGCCGAAGTTGAAGAATTAGTGCCTTTGGGTGCTTTAAACCCCAACCAAATTCATATTCCAGGAATTTTTGTGCAACGCATTTTTCAAGGTAACGTTTATGAAAAACGAATTGAACAACTCACCGTTAGGCAAAAAAACTAAATTATGTTAGACAAAATAGGTATAGCAAAACGAATTGCCAAAGAAGTAAAAGACGGCTATTATGTGAATTTAGGAATAGGCATTCCTACTTTGGTAGCAAATTATGTGCGTAACGACATAGCGGTAGAATTTCAAAGCGAAAATGGTGTTTTAGGAATGGGGCCTTTCCCTTTTGAAGGAGAACAAGACGCCGATATAATTAACGCCGGAAAACAAACTATAACAACGCTTCCTGGTGCTAGTTTTTTTGATTCGGCAATGAGCTTTTCAATGATAAGGGGTAAACATGTTGATTTAACTATTTTGGGTGCTATGGAAGTTGCTCAAAATGGCGATATTGCCAATTGGAAAATACCCGGAAAAATGGTTAAAGGCATGGGCGGTGCTATGGATTTGGTTGCAAGTGCCGAAAATATTATTGTTGCCATGATGCATACTAACAAAGCTGGTGAATCTAAACTTTTAAAAAAGTGTACATTACCTTTAACAGGCGTTGGATGTGTTAAAAAAATAGTAACCAATCTCGCTGTTATAGAAGTAACAGAAAAAGGGTTTAAACTTTTAGAACGTGCTCCTGGAGTTTCAGTTGAATTTATTAAAAAAGCTACTCAAGGGCATTTAATTATTAATGGAAATATTCCTGAAATGACTCTTGAGTAGCCTTGGTTTTTATTAAACAGTTGCCTACTAAGCCCTAGTATTTTCTCTTGGGTTATCTACTTGTTGCTTTCTAAGTTTACGCTTTTTGTTGCTGTTTTGAGTTGGCGTTGTTTCTTTTGTTTTTTGTGTTTTTAAAAATTGTATATAACCTCGTCCTTCAAATTCATAAACGGTTTCAGAATTTGGGTGATATAATTTTATTTTACCATCGTTTATTACACTCAATTCAAAAAATTCATTGCCTAAAGAACCATAATTTAGCGTTAGTGTTTTTAAATACCTATTTGCTGTTATATCGCCAACCTCATAAATACCTGTATAATTCCAAAGTAAATTGTTTGGGTTATCTATGTTAAAGTCTTGAGAACTTCTAAAAGTAACGTCGTTACCACCTGCTAAAAACTGCAAATAATTTTCGTTATCAAATTCATTTAATGTTCCAAACTCACTAGTAAAGGTTTTTTCCCAAGCTTGATATTCTTGTAAGAAGTAATGAATATTATCATAAAACACAAAGTCATAATCAAAATTACTTCGTTGATAACCATCTAAAAAATAAGATGTATCATTATTTGGGTTGTATAATTCTATGGTATTACTATCTATTTGATAAACATCAAAGGTTTCAAAACCATCAATATCATGATAAACATCTAAAATCATTTCATAAGCATCATATTCACCAACGTCAATACCAAAACCATTGCCGTTACTACCTAACCCAACTATATTATTGTTTGCATAAACAACCCCATTTCTAAATGAAATAGTAAACGCTTTTTGTAAAAAAGGGGTTTCACCAAAACCTGAAGTAGCATTTATATCTACATACCACAATTCATAAGATCCTAGCAATTGGTTTATATTAATTCTAGGTTCATTAAAATCTGTAACAACTTCTGTATAACATGATGTTAATAATGATGCTGAAAGTGTAAAACTTAGAAGTATTTTTAAGGTTTTCATAATCAAACATTTTAGAGTTTATATGATGTCAGTTTCAAAACACGTGCCAAAAAAAATGTGGTAAGGTTAATAGTTGAACTCAAAGCAATATTTTATGTATTTTTGAAGCTGAAATTTTATTTTATGGAAAAGCCTTTAAAATATGCTGTTTTTGGTGCAGGAAGTTGGGCAACTGCAATTGTGAAAATGCTTTGTGAGAATTTGGATAACGTAGGATGGTATATGCGCAGTGTTTATACAAAGGAATATTTATTACACGAACAACACAATCCAAATTACTTAAGTTCGGTTGAGTTTCATTTAGAGCAATTAACCCTTAGCAATGATATAAATGAAATAGCTGCTCAAGCAGATGTTTTAATTTTTGTTATTCCTTCGGCTTTTATTCACGGTGAATTAGAAAAGTTAACGGTTGATATATCAAACAAAATAATTGTCTCTGCTGTGAAAGGTATTTTACCTGAAAGTGGGTTGCTAGTGGGAGAACATTTTAATCAAGTTTTTAATGTTCCTTTTGATAATATAGCGGTTATTGCAGGACCATGTCATGCCGAAGAAGTTGCTTTAGAACGCTTATCATACCTAACTATATCGTGTTCAGATTCTAAAAAAGCAAAAGCTATTGCTAAAAATTTATCGAGTGCATATATAAAAACCAAAATTAGTGATGACATTATTGGTGTAGAATATGCTGTTATGCTTAAAAATATTTATGCAATAGCTGCAGGAATAGCTCATGGTTTGGGTTATGGTGATAATTTTCAGAGTGTGTTAATGAGTAATGCTATACGAGAAATGAAGCGTTTTATTAAAAAAACACACAAGATGAAGCGTAACATAAACAATTCGGCGTATTTAGGCGATTTATTGGTAACTGGCTACTCTACCTTTTCTAGAAACAGGCTCTTTGGTAATATGATAGGAAAGGGTTATACGGTAAAATCTGCTCAAATGGAAATGAGTATGGTTGCCGAAGGGTATTACGCTACTAAAAGTGCGTATTTATTAAATCAAAAAAATGCTAAAAAAACGCAAATACCCATTATAAACTCGGTTTATGAAATTTTATATGAGAATAAAAATCCTAAAAAGGTTTTTAGTAAATTAACAGAACGCTTAGACTAACTACTTTTAGAAAGGTGAGTGTTATTTAAAACCCTTAATTATTTAACCAAAACGCCTTTTAAATTCATTAAGGGTATGGGTTGTAAAGCCTTTATATTAATGGTATTTTTTCTAAATATATAGGTTTTATCAAACATTTTATTTCCTTCAAAAAAAGAGACTTTAAAGCTATTGTTTATACTACGCAATTGGTTTTCTATCCATTCTATTTTAGCATAACTTTTTTGAGGAAGTATGTCTATTTGTTTTCTAAAGGTTGCTGTTTTTTTATCATCAGAATATCCGGTGGTAACAATAATAACCATTTCTAAATCAACTTCTTTATTGTTTATAATATAGGCGTTCCAATCGTGGGTTTTGTATATTTGATTGTACTCATATGCTATTGCTATATATACCTGTTCTACTTTTGGAATTAGGATATCTTTTTTCATTTTTTTAATAAGCCATGAGGTAAGGCTTTTTTAAAATGCCCTTTTAAACTGCTCTAAGAAGCGAACATCATTTTCGCTTAGTAAACGAATATCGCCTATTTGATGTAATAGCATTGCTATACGGTCTATTCCCATACCAAAAGCAAAGCCTGAGTATTCTTTGGAGTCAATTTCACAGTTTTCTAAAACATTGGGGTCTACCATACCGCAGCCCATAATTTCTAGCCATCCTGTGCCTTTGGTAATACGGTAGTCTATATCGGTTTCTAAACCCCAATATACATCTACTTCTGCACTGGGTTCTGTAAATGGGAAATAAGATGGTCGTAAGCGTATTTTACTTTTACCAAACATTTCGGTTGTAAAGTGTTGTAGTGTTTGTTTTAAATCTGCAAAGCTTACGTTTTTATCTATATACAAGCCTTCTACTTGATGAAAAAAACAATGAGATCGTGCTGAAATGGCTTCGTTTCTGTAAACTCTACCTGGTGATATGGTGCGAATGGGTGGTTTGTTATTTTCCATATATCTTACTTGTACCGAACTGGTATGTGTGCGTAATAATATATCTGGATTGGTTTGTATAAAAAAGGTGTCTTGCATATCTCGTGCCGGGTGATATTCGGGCAGATTTAATGCTGTAAAGTTATGCCAATCATCTTCTATTTCGGGTCCTTCGCTAACGTTAAAGCCTATGCGTGAAAAAATGTCTATGATTTGATTTTTTACTATTGATATGGGGTGTCGTGCTCCTATTTCTATTGGTTGTCCTGGTCTGGATAAATCACCATAAATGCCTTTTACTTCTTCTTGGCTTTCTAGTTGCTCTTTGAGGGTTTTTACTTTGTCTTCGGCTGTTTTTTTTAGTTTGTTTATGGCTTGACCAAATTCTTTTTTCTGGTGGTTTTCTACGTTTTTAAACTCGGCAAAAAACTGATTTAATAATCCTTTTTTTCCTAAATATTGTATGCGAAATGCTTCTACCTCTTCTTTGGTTTGGGCTTGAAATGTTTGGGCTTCTTCTATAAGTTGGTTTAGCTTATCTATCATGTTGTCTTTAAAATGATAGCAAATTTAGTGTTTTTTGTGATAAATGCGTTAGCGATAGAGCAATTGTTGGAGCTCTTTTTATTTTTATGGTAAGTGCTGTTTTGTTAAAAATAAAAAAGCGACTTGCGATAGCGCGACCCGAAAGGGTAACGCCCTAACTATTAATATGGTTGTGTTGATAGTTTTAGTTTATAAATTCTGTTTCTAAAAAGTAGTTTACTATGGCTTCTTTCATTAAAACGCTTTGCTCACCGGCTTTTAAATAGGGTAAGGGTTCTAAATTTTTATAGTGTGGCCAGCCGTCTTTGTCTACAAAATCGAGCTCATAGTAGCCGTAAGGTGCTAGTAATTTGCAAATGGCTATGTGCATGAGGTCTAGTTTTTGGTCTTTTTTATAGGTGCGTTGTAATTGCCCTAATTCTTGTACGCCAATTAGGTAAATAATGGCATCTAGATCTAGTGTGTCGCCATCTGCAAATTGATTGGATAGTTTTTGTACTACCAATTCCCAACGTTTTTTTAGTTGTTTGTCTCTAGACATTTGTTTGATAAAAAGTAAAATTATTTGTAAGTTGTAAAGTTACTTTATATTTGGTAAATTTATTTTAATTATGGCGGTTATTGATATTGTTTTAGGTGTTTTTATTTTGTTTGGTCTTGTTCGGGGTTTAATGAAAGGGTTTTTTGTTGAAGTAGCTTCTTTATTGGCTTTGGTTACTGGTGTTTATGGTGCTATTCATTTTAGTGATTTTGCTGCTGAATTTTTACAAGATAAAACCCAATGGGATGAGAAAACTATAAATATTACAGCATTTGCCATAACCTTTGTTGCTATTGTGTTGGCTATATCTCTTGCCGGAAAAGCACTTACTAAACTAGCTAATTTTGCTGCTTTGGGTATTTTAAATAAATTACTTGGTGGTGTTTTTGGGGCTTTAAAAATAGCTCTTATTTTGAGCGTAGTTTTAAATATTTTTGATAGAATGAATGCTTCTATCTCTTTTATTGATGAAGAAAACATTGAAAACTCTGTGCTTTATGAACCTGTTAAATGTTTGGTGCCAATGATTTTTCCTAATATTTTGAATATAAACGACTATAACAATAACTCTGATGAAGAATTTTAAAAAAGCTTGTAGTGTTAATGGCTATTTTCTACAAGCTTTTTAAGGTGTTTTTTTTATTTTATAAATAGGTATTCCTGTTGTTAGGTTAAATTTTATTGTGTTATGCTTTCAAACCATGAAACACTAGTTGTTATTAGGTATTGCCATTTATGTTTTGTTTAATCCAGGACATACATTCTTTGAATGTTTCAAAAATGTGTTCTTTAGGGATTAGGTCTGGAATTATATCTATGCGTTCCATCATGTATTTAGGTTGCCTTAGCAGGCCCACAAAAAGCACTTCAATTCCTTTTTTGTTTAATTCTTGAAGCATGTCTTCCATGGCATACAGTCCAGATTGATCCATATATTGCATTCTACCTAATCTTAAAATAACGGTACTAGCAGTATTAGGGATTTGTGCTGTTAATTGTTGAAAATCGCTAGTAAAGCCAAAAAATAAAGGCCCTTTAAGGTGTTTTATAAAAACTTTTTCTTTTAGGTTATCTGGAAAGCTTGCTTCATCTTTCCAAGCTTCTTCTTTTAATGGTTTTACATCGCTTCTTTCGGCAGTTAAATCGCCTATTTTTTTCATAAACATAAGTGATGCAATAACTAACCCAATGCCTACTGCATAAACTAAGTTCCAAAATGTTGAAAGTACTAAAACAATGAGCATAATTAAAACTTCGGAACTTATTTTAAGAGGTCCTAATTTCATGTCTTTTGGCAAGCTAGGAATGGCTTTTAATCCTTTATAATCCATAACGCCAATACCTACAGTTATTAAGATTCCTGCTAAAACGGCTGCGGGAATTTTTGAGGCTATTGGACCAAGACCTAAAAGAATAATTAAGAGCATAAGCCCTGCAATCATGCCTGATAGTTTTGTTTTTCCGCCTGATGTGATATTAACAACCGTTCTAATGGTTGCACCTGCTCCTGGAATACCACCAAATACCGCTGCAATACTATTGCCTATTCCTTGTCCTACTAGCTCTTTGTTTGGTTTGTGCTTGGTTTTGGTCATGTTATCTGCTACAACGCTAGTGAGTAATGAATCAATAGCTCCTAAAAGTGCTAGTGTTAGGGCAGTAAAGACGTATGGGGTTATGCTACTAAGACTAAACGTGGTGAAAATTTCTAGGTTAGGTATAGGAAATCCGCTAGGAATTTCTTCAATAGGTCTGTAATTAAAGCCAAAAACTACAGCAATTGCCGACATGACAAGTAAGGCAACTAATGTGCTAGGAACTGCTTTTGTGATACGTTTAAAGCCATAAATGATGAATATGGTTCCTAAAGCTAAAATTAATTCAAGCCAATTAATATTTTGTAATGCTCTTGGAAGGGCTTTTAAAGCTCCTAAAGCACCAGAGGCTTCTTTTGCTGCCAATGTTTGAGATTCTTTTAAAATATCGGCTTGTGAAATATATTCTGCTCTGTCAATAGTTTGTTTAAAATTTTCTAGTTTTAAAATATCTTCTCCGGCTTCTTCTTTTAAAATGCTTTCTAAAATTACTTCTTCAGCTTGCGGTTTAAAGGTATTTACAAACGTCATATCTTCTTTAGGGTAATATCCTAAAGATGGTAGAATTTGAGTTAGTAAAATAATAACGCCAATGGCTGTCATAAACCCAGAAACTACTGGATAGGGAATGTATCTTATATACTTACCCATGCCTATGGCTCCAAGCCCAATTTGCATTAGTCCTGCTAGTAAAAAAACAGTAAGGATTACTGGCAATGCTTTGTTAACATCTCCATCATTTACGGCTATAATGCTAGCTATTACAACCATACTTACTGCTGTCATAGGTGCAGTTGGTCCTGATATTTGTGTGTTAGTGCCACCAAAAAGAGCTGCAAAGAAACTAATAAAAATAGCACCGTAAAGTCCGGCTGTTGGTCCTAAACCCGATGACACCCCAAATGCCAATGCTAGTGGAAGTGCTACAATACCTGCTGTAATGCCCCCAAAAGCATCTCCTTTTATGTTTGAAAAAAGTGTTTTCATTTGTTTTAGTTTTTAATTTATATTATTACTATGATGACTTACTCATCAAACTAGTGTTTGTTTTGAGACGGTTTTTAAGCCTTCTATTTTAAAACTAACTGTTTTGGTTGGTGTCTAGGGTTTTATAAACCCGCTTGGTTTTATTACTTGGTTTTTAAAATTCTAATATAATTTATTTTAAACTCAATTAAGAAAACTTTTAAAGTATTTTTATTACACTATGAGTTTAAAAATTTATAAATGTTACTATATTAAATTGATCTCTACTTGTGGTTTCAAAAAACTGATTCATATAACCAGCCTCTAACCGTATGTTATTATTTATATTATACCCAATGCCTCCATATAATCTGTTTCTATCAAAAATACTTGTTTGGGTATTTAAAAATAGTTCATTGTATACAGACATGTAGTATTTACTGTTTTCTTTTCCTAAAGGTATGTTTAGGGCTAAGAAATACCTAAAACGCATTTTAAAATCACGTTCAATAAAACGTTGTTCAAACCTATATCTATGGTTTATTTTAACGTTTCCTATGCTTTGTGCATCTGTGAATTGTTGAAAAATTCTGTGCTCATTTACCGTTACTTTTTGGTTTGTATTGCCTACATAGTTTTCAGATAAAATATAGCCATAGCCTAATAAAACATTGTTTTTCCCTTCGTTAAAAGTGTAGCCTAAACCTGTGCGTAAAAGCAACTGTTCTAAATCGCCCAGTGCGTTGTAATTTCGGTATTGAACTTCGTTGTGAATATTCCATTTTTCGTTTAGCTTTTTGTTTCCTATATATAGTAACCAATTACCAAAACTACTGTCTTGACTTTGTGCCAAAACAGGCAGCACTAACAACATGATTAGTGCTACCATTTTGACTTTCTTTTTTATATTTGCGTGTTTTAACATTAAATTTTTATTCGTAAAATTCTACAGCTCCAGAATTAATATCATACATAGCTCCAACAATTTTTATCTCACCTTTGTTTTCCATTTCGGTAAGAATTGGGCTTTCTTGATGTATTCTCTCAATTGTTAGCTCTACATTCTTTTTTGCTACGTTATCAACAAATTCAAGGTTTTTAGAGTTTCTTAAACTGGTGTCTTTAGGTTCTGGGGTTGCTGTAACAGCTGGTGTTATTTTTTCAATAAGTTTGGTAAGATTCCCCATTTTAGCATCATCGCACGCTCCTTTTACGGCTCCGCAACTGGTGTGTCCTAAAACAACTATTAGTTTTGTTCCTGCTAGTTTGCATGCAAATTCCATACTTCCTAAAATGTCTTCGTTTACAAAATTACCGGCAATTCTAACGCTAAATATATCGCCTAAGCCTTGGTCAAAAACCAACTCTGCAGATACTCTTGAATCTATACAGCTTAATATAGTAGCAAATGGAAATTGCCCATCGCTCGTGTCGTTTACTTGCTCTAAAAGGTTTCTGTTGGCTTTTAAATTATTTTGAAACCTTACATTACCTTCTTTTAGAAATTGTAATGATTTATCTGGAGTCATTGTTGACTGCGTTTCTTTTGTGTGTGCTTTCATGATAGTATATTTTTAAAATTTTATTTATTGAAGTTTTAGCTTCTTTTTTGGTGTTAATAGTAGAGAAACATTAAGATTACCTACTACTTCTTTTAAATTTGTTTTTACAGTATTTGATGCGTCATTGATAGGTTGTTGTTCTCTATTTAAACACAATAAATTAATATTGTTTTTTGATAAATATGTAGATAGGCTTTTTATAGTATTATCATTTTCTTCAAAAACATATTCTATTGTTTGAGAATCATTTGATGCTTCTTTTGTTTTTAAAATACCGCTAGAATTTTTAATTATTTTAAACGATTTGAGTGGTTTTTGTGAATGTTCTATCAAATCATTAGCAAATTCTAAATTCAAAAATTCTTCATTAGTTTTTAAAATCCCTAAAGATAGTTCTTGATTGGGTTCAAAAGTGTTTGCATCTGAAGCTATTAATACCGCTCCATGATACTTGTTCAATATATAACTGGTAACATTGTCGCCAATGAGTTTGAATTTTTTTTGTTTTTTTCTGTCTAAAACAATCAAATCGGGTTTAAATTCATCAATGCGTTTGATGATTTCATTTTTAATGTTTCCAAAAGTAAATGAGTGCTTAATATGTACACCATAAGCTTCAGAAATAGGGTTTATTAAACGCTCAATCTTTTTTTTGGTTTTAATATATTCTTTGTTTATGGTTTTAAACGCATTTATTTGATTTTCGTTATCAACAATACCTACTGGTTTCCTAACATGAAAGAATTCAATGTCTGCATCAATCATTTTAGAAACACCTACCGTACTTTTTAACGTTGTGCTTGTTGCTTTTTTTAAATCTGATAATACTAATATTTTATATTTATTTTTTTTCATCTGTATAAATTTTATTGCTTTTTATCGCTCTAATATAATTTGCCAATAAGCATTTGGTGTGATATCAGCTTCTTGTTTTGGCTTATTTCATAGCGTTTTTAACTTAAACTTAAACTTGACTTTGGTTTTGTTCTAAAAAACTCTTTGAAACTTTTAGGGTTTTCTTCAGTACCGCGTTTTGAAACTAGTTTAATATCAATATTTCGCTCTTTGGCTTTTATGAGAAAATCGTCAAGAATTTCAATAATATCATTATCTAAATATCTTGTTTTTAAAAGGTTTAACTCTAGATAAGTGTCTATTGGTAAGCTATCTAATTCTTTTAAAATGGCACCTTTGTTGAAAAAAGTAACTTCTTCAGCAAGTGTCATTTTAATTTTATGCTTGCCATTACTTTCATCTTCTATGTGTAGAAAATGTGAATTTTGATAACTCTTTAGTAATATAACTACTATGCCTACTGCTAACCCAAGACCTATACCATATAAAAGGTCTATAAACACAATACCAAAAACAGTTACAGTAAAAGGAATCCATTGTTTCCAACCTAAATCATACATTATTTTAAATAATGATGGTTTGGCAAGTTTATAACCAACTACTAATAAAATAGCTGCTAAAACAGACAATGGTATCATATTAAGTAACCTTGGAATAAGAATAATAGAAATTAACAGGAAAAACCCATGAATAATTGCCGATGCTTTACTGCGTGCTCCAGATTGAATATTAGCAGAACTTCTAACAATTACCTGAGTAATAGGTAACCCACCAATCATTCCTGAAATAACGTTTCCTGTTCCTTGTGCCAACAACTCTCTATTGGTTGGTGTTACGTTTCTATGTGGGTCTAATTTATCGGTAGCTTCAACACACAAAAGGGTTTCTAAACTAGCTACTAGTGCTATGGTAAAGGCTACAATCCAAACATCTGGATTGGTAATAGCTCCAAAATTTGGAAAGCTAAATTGCCCTAAAAAAGAAGTTGCATCTTCAGGAATAGGAACACTTACCAATTGAGAACCAGAAATAGATAAGGTTTCATGGGTTTTAGTAAACACATAAAAAATGATACCTAGAACAACAGCAACAAGAGGTCCTTGTATTAATTGAAAAAGCTTTGCTTTTTTTGTTAAAATTTTGTCCCAAAGTATTAAAACTCCTAGTCCTACTAAACCAATAACTGTAGAGCCTACATTTATATTATTTACCATTTTAAAAATGGATAAAAATGTGTTTTCGCTTGATGCTTGAAAATAACCTCCTGGTGCTGCATCATAACCAAAAAAATGAGGTATTTGTTTTAAAATAATAATAATACCAATACCTGTTAACATTCCTTTTATTACTGAGGAAGGAAAATAATACCCAATAACACCTGCTTTTAAAATACCAAATAGAAATTGAATAATGCCTCCTAAAACAACAGCCAACAAAAAGTTTTGATACCCTCCTAAAGTACCTATAGCGGTTAATACAATGGCGGCTAATCCTGCGGCGGGTCCGCTAACTCCAATTTTAGAGCCACTTAACGAGCCAACTACAACACCGCCAATAATTCCTGCAATTAATCCTGAAAAAAGTGGTGCTCCACTTGCTAAAGCAATACCTAAACATAATGGTAATGCAACAAAAAATACGACTATACTCGCTGGTAAGTCATTTTTAATAGTTTTAAACATATTATAAAAACGTTTTCTGCCTTTGGTTTATACCAAAGGCTGTTAAAAAATTCAATTAGGCATGTCATGCCATAAAAACCTATATTATAAGATGTTTGCCTCGGGTGGCGGAGAGATTAAGTTTAAATGCGGTTTGGGATAATTTTTAAAATAATACACAATAGCTTCTGAGGTTTTATACCCTAAAAAACAATTGTTATCATTAAAATCTTCTGGTGTTTTTATTTTTATTTTATGTGTTTCTTCTTCTTCTGAAACACTAAAAAACATCGATATATCTACAGAATCATCAATAGCCACAATTATAGAAGGCGCCGAAACAAGAGCCAAAAGTACTAAAGAAAAGAAAATTGCTATTGCGTTCTTATACATCAAAAATAAATTTGAATGGCAAATATAGTGCTTCAATTTTATAAAAGTGTTAAAAAATATTTAAAAATCCTTCAACAATTTAATGTCTTTTGAAGCTACCCATCCTGTTTTCCCGTCTGAAAGTTTTATTTTTTTCCAATCGTTGTAAGTTTGTATTACTTGAACTTTAGTGCCTTCATGTAATCTAAAAGACTCTTCGCTTCGGTTATTGGGATCACTTTTTACTTTACTTTCTTGTACAAATACAATGGCAGGGTTGTCGTTTTTATCAATATTAAACTTATAAAAGGCAAAAGTCATTGTTGCAAATACACCAATTAAGGTCGTTAAACTAACTATAAAAGCTAAGCGTTTTTTTATTGTAGTGTATGCAAAATAGTAAATTAAAAATACTATAACAAAGCAAAAAACTAAAACAACCGAAGCTTTTGCCCAAGTGTCAAAAGAGAATTTATTTGCCGTGTTTTTTAAAAGTTTAGCTAAGCCTGTTTCTGGAATAATATCAATAGCATCAATAGTCATGTTTTTTGCAAATGCCATATTATTTAGTATATCGGTATCATTGGGTGCTAATTGTAAGGCTTTTTCATAATAATATATACTAGGTGCAATGTTGTTAAGTTTATAGTGGGCATTGGCAAGATTAAAATACAAATCGGCAGAATGGTTTGCTGTTTCTAAAATGGCTTTGTAATTTGTAATAGCTTCTTCGTATTTACCTTCATTATATAAGGCATTGGCTTTATCAAACAAGGTTTGGTTTTGAGCAAAACCTATATAACCAAATAAAAATAGTAGTATGTAAACAATATGTTTCATTATTATTTTGCCTGTTTATCTATTAAAGAAATGGTTTTTGCAGCTTTGTCATAATCGTCTTCCATGGTAACAATATCAATTGGTGTGTAGCGTGCTAATTCACAACTTTGTAGTATGTTTTTAAAGTTTTTTATAACCTCATCTGCAACTTGCCTGTCTTTAAGTAAATTATGAATTTTATCTTTACTTAAGTCGCTTGTTTCTATATGCAATTTGGCTTTTAAATAGTTGTGTAATGCTTTTTCAAGTGCTATATAAAAAGCTTCTTTTTTACCTAAAGATTTTCTAGCGTTACTTAAATACTTTTTAGCAAGTTTATCTGCTTTTCTAATTTTGTTTCCATAAATATCGGCATCTCTACTTGCTTTTTTATTTCTAATAAAAATTGCTAACGGAATTGCCAAAAATGGAAATAACAACAAACTCCAAAATAAATTGGTCTTAAAAAAATAGACTTGCTTTATGGCTAAAAAATTGGTTTTGGTTTTAATGAACGTAAATTGGTCTTTATTAAAAACAACCGCTTGTTTGTTTGGGTTTGAACTCAAGTTATTGGCTGTTGGTACCTCGCCGTTTGCTGGTCCGTTAATAACATTAACAATTATTTCGCTAGACGATGCGCGTTTATAGCTTTCCGTTTTTAAATCAAAATATGAAAAAGAAATACTAGGTATAGGATACTTCCCTTTATATTGAGGTACTATGGTATAACTATCTGAAATATAGCCTTGCATACCAGATAAGCTGGTACTAACACTTTCTTTATGCTCGGGTTCATAAACTTCTAAAGAACT
>JALRJA010000280.1 GCA_023255235.1 Flaviramulus sp. | reverse complement strand
GCCATAACAGTGTTTTATTTTAAGCGTGCAAATGTACGTGATATTTAGTTAAATATATGTTATATAATGAGCTGTATTGTAATTTTTATTTTTTGTTTTCGTTAAATTGATAATGCTTGTGTTGTTTTAGCTTCAAAAAATAATGATGCCATCAATTACTAAATATACCAAATTTATACCATACACCTATTTTATTGCTATTACTGTGTGCTGGTTTACTATTATTAACAGAAGTAATGGTTTAGTTGCTTATCCTATTTTATTGCTTGGCATACCCTTTTTATGGCAAATTATTAAACCAAATAAAAAGCTAAATTTTATTTTGGGTGTTTGGTTTATTTGTATTTCTTCTTATTTAATTTTGGCTTATTTGTCTTTAATTCTTGATGTTTTTTCTATAGCCTACAACGTAAAAAAAGTAATGCTTTATGGCGGTATTTTTGTTTTTATAACTTTTGCTATGTCGTCATGGATTTTAAGAAATAGTTTAAAAGAAACTATTTAATGTTTAACTTTGTGGCTTAAATTTTTAAGCCAATGAACCTTAACGTCGTTCCTAAATTAAAACACACCAATTCTAATAACTTTTTTTTACTTTGTGGCCCATGTGCTATTGAAGGTGAAGAAATGGCATTGCGTATTGCCGAAAAAGTAGTTGGCATTACAGACAAACTGCAAATTCCTTATGTGTTTAAAGGTAGTTTTAAAAAGGCAAACCGAAGTAGAATAGATAGTTTTACTGGAATTGGCGATGAGAAAGCCTTACGAATTCTTGAAAAAGTTTCAAAAACTTTTAATATACCAACTGTTACCGATATTCATGAAATTTCTGATGCGTCTATGGCAGCAGCTTATGTTGATGTTTTACAAATTCCTGCTTTTTTGGTTAGACAAACAGATTTATTGGTTGCGGCTGCTAAAACAGGCAAGATTGTAAATCTTAAAAAAGGGCAATTTATGAGTCCTGAGTCTATGAAACATGCTGTACAAAAAGTTAAAGATGCTGGCAACAATAATGCTTGGATTACAGATAGAGGTACCATGTTTGGTTACCAAGATATGATTGTCGATTTTAGAGGTATTCCTACAATGCGTAGTTATGCACCAACTATTCTAGATGTTACACATTCTTTACAACAACCCAACCAATCTATTGGTGTAACAGGAGGCAGACCAGATATGATTGAAACCATTGCCAGAGCCGGTATTGTAAACCATGTAGATGGCTTGTTTATAGAAACCCATTTTAATCCTGCAAACGCAAAAAGTGATGGTGCCAATATGCTGCATTTAGATTCATTAGAACAACTACTAACCAATTTGGTGGCTATTAGAAAACTAATTGCTACTTTCTAAGTTTTACCATTATCTAGTTTTTGGTTTTTTAATCTTGTTTTAAAATAGTTAAAAATAGTTTAATTATTATTAACAAAAGTTTATGACTAAGCATAAACATTTTTATTAACTTTGTATTTCATGTGTATGTTGCGTTGATTGGTGCAAATATAGGGATATTCTTTTTTTCTGAAATAGCACTACTTAAAT
>JALRJA010000264.1 GCA_023255235.1 Flaviramulus sp. | reverse complement strand
TAGTATCTTTTATTCTTTAAAGCAACGATAAGTTTAACCCTTGTGGTAATTATTAGTTTTACCATTAAACAATTTTATAGAAATAAAACAAAAACAAATGAAACCTGTTATTTTCATATTATTTTTAATGTTGATTGTTAGTTGTAATACATCAAAAACTACTGTTCCTTTACAAGATGAGAGACTAGAGTCTTTAAAACAAAATGATACGGTTAGTATTGCCAATGATGAATTAGAATACGAAATCATCATTATAGAACCTGGTTTTAATTTTTGGTTAGAAAGCACCGCAAGACCAGAAGGTTTTTATTCTCAACAATACATGGAAAATAGAAATTATATCTATGTTCTTGAATGGAATCAGCGTGTTATGCAACCCCAACGTTTTAACCCAAATTTGTATGAACTACAAATTGATTATCAACAAAATATAGACTATGGTTATGAAGTTAATTACAAACTATATAACTATTTTATTTACTTTCAATTACGATATAATCAAAGGTTAGGACCATTTATCCCTAGAATTTAAAAGCTTTTGATTATTTTTGCATAAAAAGCATCTGTTGAAAAAACTAAAAGAACGTTGGGGTATTGAAACTAACTGGCAAGTTGTTATTATTTTAATTGTATTTGCAGTTACCGGTAGTTCAGCCTCATACATAGGAAAACCTGTTTTAAAGTTCTTTAATATAACTATTGAAAACTTTGGTTTATTGGCATACTGGACAATTCGCATAATCTTGCTTTTTGTGATGTATCAATTTATGCTTATTTTCTTTGGATGGCTTTTTGGACAGTTTTCATTTTTTTGGAATTTTGAAAAAAAAATGCTTAAACGATTAGGATTAAAACGCTTTGTAGATTAGTGAATAACGCAATAAAAAATAGCATCATTAGAGTAGCTGCTCTACTATTAGTTTTTACACTAATGGTTCCTAATGCTGTAAAATTATCACACGCTTTTAATCACAGTAAACACAAGGTTTGTTTTAACGACCATTCAACACACATTCATCAAGTAGATTTAGATTGTGAGTTTCAAAAATTTCAATTTAATTCACATTATACTTTTTTAAGTTATCACTACAGCTTTGCATATTTAACGCCTTTTTTAAAAAAATCAACGTTAGAATATAATTATTTTTATAATCATCGGCAATTATCTTTTTCTCTTAGAGGACCGCCAGTTTTAGTTTAAAATAGAATCTTTTTTAAACTAAAAACATAATCATGAAATACTTTTTAATGCTTGTTGCTTTTGGCACAATCAATTTAGTATATACTCAAGAATGCACATCAACTTTTTTTGGTAGGGTAATAGATTTTCACAATGGCACTCCTATAACAAATGCTGTGGTGTATATTAAAACGCTAAATACATACGGTACAACAGATAACACTGGAAAATTTAGCTTTAAAAACCTATGCGATGGTACAATAACCATAGCTGTTTCACATCTAGCTTGCGAAACTAAGCATCTAGAACTTGACATAAAAGGCAACACCTTTTATGAAGTTAATTTAGAACATCATATTGAAGAACTTTCAGAAGTTAAAATTGATGGTATTGGAAAATCTAAATCAACTCAAACAGCTCAAGAAACGGTTTTAAAAACCGATGCTATAGAGCGTTTTAGTGCCTTTAGTTTAGGTGATGCCTTAAAACAAATTAGTGGAGTAAGCACTATAAATACCGGAAATGCTATTGTAAAACCCGTTATAAATGGGTTGCATAGTAGCAGAATAGTTATTATAACCAATGGTGTGCGGTTACAAGACCAAGAATGGGGTATAGAACATGCCCCAAATATTGATTTGAATTCGGCTGGAAGCGTTAACGTTATAAAAGGTGCCAATGCTTTAGCCTACGGTGGCGATGCTATTGGTGGTGTTATTATTTTAAAACCACAAGCAGTACGTTTAAAAGATTCTTTATATGGAAAAACAATAGTTAGTGGTCAAACTAACGGAAGAGGTTATAGTTTAAATTCATCGTTAACAAAAACCTATAAAACAGGTTGGTTTGTTGATGCTCAAGCATCTATGAAGCGTTTTGGCGATTTCATGTCACCAAATTATAGTTTAACAAATACGGGTTTAAACTCAAAAGGCTTTTCAATAAACTCAGGTTTTAAAACATTTGAGCAGGGGTTTAATGTGTATTATAGTTTTTTAAATAATGAAATTGCTATTTTAAGGTCTTCACATATTGGTAATATTGAAGATTTGGTAAACGCCATAAACAGTAAAAACCCTCAAGTAATTGAAGCGTTTAGTTATGATATTAATTCACCAAATCAAGATGTTAAACACCAAATTATTAAAGCCAATTTTTTCAAGCGTTTTAAAAAGTTTGGTAAACTTGATTTGCAATATGATTTTCAAAATAACCATCGCTTTGAATATGATATTCACAGAGATGATAATAACAATAAACCGGCTATAGATTTAACTTTAAAAACACATAGTTTAAAAACTAATTTAAAAATAGATTCTAAAAACCATCAAGTTGTTTATGAGTTTGGTTTAAATGCTGTATATCAAACTAATTTTCCAAACCCCAATACAAAGGTTAAGCGTTTAATTCCTGATTATGATAGATTTGATTTTGGTGCTTTTGCTACATCAAATTTTAAACTTAACACCCAAACTATTATAGATTTTGGGATACGTTATGATTTTAATACAATTGATGCTAAGAAATTCTATGAAACAAGTCGTTGGATTGAACGTGGATATGATATTGATTTTGAAAATTTTGTAATGGAAGATAGAGGTACGCAGTTGCTAACAAACCCTGTATTTGATTTTCACAACGTTTCAGCTTCAGCCGGAATAGCTTATAAAATGACTGATAACAACTCATTTATAGCAAATTATGGCTTGTCAAATAGAGCACCAAACCCTTCTGAACTTTTTAGTGATGGTCTTCATCACTCTGCAGCTAGAATAGAGTTGGGTAATTTGCGAATGAAACAAGAAACATCTAATAGATTTTCAGGAACCTATCAATATCAAGCAAATTTGTTTTCGCTAAATATAGAAGCGTTTTATAACCATATTAATAACTATATCTTTATTGAACCAACAGGAGTAGAACATACAATTAGAGGTGCTTTTCCGGTGTGGAGTTATAATCAAACAAATGCAGCACTATATGGTATAGACCTAAGTGCCAATTACAACCTAAGTAAACAATGGTTAATTACAAACAAATCATCTTTTATAAAAGGACGAGATTTAAACAAAAAGCAAGCCTTAATAGATATGCCTTCGTTTAAAACTGTTACTGTTTTAGACTATACCAATGAGAAATGGTTGCATTTTAAATCTAATATAACAAGTGAATTGGTGTTAAGACAAAACGATTTTCCAAACAATAACTTTGATGTTTTTATACCCACAAGCCAAGAAATGGTTGAAGTAGATATTAGTTCTACACCACCAACCTATAACTTGTTACATTTTCAGAGTGAAATTGCTCTAAACCTAACAACCAAAACAAAGCTTACTGTTGGGTTTAATGTAACCAATATATTAAACACCTCTTACAGAGAAAACCTAAATAGATTAAGATATTTTGCCGATGATTTAGGACGAAATTTTATGTTACAACTTAAATTGAATTATTAATCTTTAAAATTAAAAAAATGAAAACTTTAAAATCCATTTATATTTTACCACTGCTAACACTATTTTTTGTAGCATGCTCAAATGATGATGATGCCCCAGAAATCATAAACGAAGAAGAAGTAATTACCACATTAACAGCTACTTTAGTTCCTGTTAGCGGACCAACACTTACTTTAACAACACGCGATTTAGATGGTGATGGACCAAATGAACCAGTAGTAACTGTTTCTGGAAACTTTGCAGCAAACACCACTTATAATGGCAGTTTAAATTTATTAAATGAAACCGTATCGCCACCTGAATCAATTACTAATGAGATTGAAGAAGAAGGTGACGAACACCAGTTTTTTTTCCAAGCTACAAATAATATCGCCACATTTACATACACTGATTCTGATGCTAATGATAAACCTATTGGTTTAAACTTTAGACTTACAACAGGTAATGCCGGTAATGGAACAATTACAATAATATTACGACACGAACCAAACAAAAGTGCTACTGGTGTAGAAGAAGGAAATATTGCCAACGCTGGAGGAGAAACCGATATTTCTGTAACATTTAACGTTACCGTACAATAGATTTCTTTTTAAAGAGTATTAAAAAAATCTCTGGTGCTGTATTAACACTAGAGATTTTTTTTATCTATTAAATATCTTAGAAGCTTCATTATAAGCACTTTCAAAACGTAAGGCATTTAAAGTATTCGCTTTTTTGGTTGTAAAATATGATAACAGTTTTTCGGTAGGCATATTTCCAATTAATTCATCTTTTGCCATTGGGCAACCACCAAAACCCTGAATAGCACCATCAAAACGTTTGCAACCAGCTTGATATGCCACATCAATTTTTTCAAACCATGTGGTTGGAGTTGTGTGCAAATGAGCACCAAACTCTATATTAGGATATTGCGGAATTAAATTGGAAAACAAGTAGTAAATATTGTCAGGGTTTGACGTGCCTATGGTATCACTTAGTGATAGTATTTTAACTCCCATTTGAGCTAATTTATGTGTCCACTCTCCTACTATATCAATATTCCAAGGATCGCCGTAAGGATTTCCAAAACCCATAGAAATATAAACAACAACTTCTTTGTTTGAAGCATCAGCAATATCTAAGACTTTTGAAAGTAACACAACCGATTCTGAAATGGTTTTGTGTGTATTTCGCATTTGAAAATTTTCGGAAATTGAAAACGGATAACCCAAATAATCTATCTCTTCATGCTTAACAGCTTCTAATGCACCTCTTATATTGGCTATAATAACAAGGAGTTTACTGGTGGTTTTACTCAAATCTAATTTAGATAAAACCGCTGCTGTATCTACCAATTGAGGAATGGCTTTTGGCGAGACAAAACTACCAAAGTCTATAGTGTCAAAACCCACTTCTAAAAGCGATTGTATATACTGTGTTTTTTGCTCGGTTGGTATAAATTGTTTGATGCCTTGCATAGCATCACGTGCACATTCTATAATTTTAACTTTTGGAGTCATACATAGTATATAGGTGTTAAAAATACTATTATTTTAATTAATCATGCACGAATTCAAGGAACTTTAACGCTGTTAAAAAAAGCTGTTTTTATAGCTTACTCTTTAATATGGCTTTATTTATTCTTTTAACCAAACTAGGTCCTTCATAAATAAAACCTGTGTAAATTTGAACTAAATTGGCACCAGCTTCTATTTTATCAATAGCATCTTGAGGTGAGTGAATACCACCTACGCCAATTATTGGGAAGCTTTTTTTACTTGTTTCTGAAAGGTATTTAATAACTCTTGTACTCTTATCTGTTATAGGTTTTCCGCTTAAACCACCATTTCCAATTTTATTTAATACTTTTTTTGAAGCCTTTAAACCGCTTCTATCAATAGATGTATTGCTTGCTATCACACCATCTAAATTGGTTTCTTTTACAAGTTCTACAATTTCATCAAGTTGGTTGTTATTTAAGTCTGGAGCAATTTTTAATAAAATTGGTTTTTGCTTATCAAAAGTATTATTGGCTTTTTGTACCGCGTCTATTAGTTCTTTTAAATAATCTTTGTCATTTAATTTGGCATGGCTCTCTACATTTGGGCAACTCACATTAAGCACAAAATAATCAACATACGGGTGAAGTGCGTAAAAACACTCTAAATAATCTTGGGTGTATGCTTCAGGTTTTGTTGATGTGTTTTTTCCAATATTACCTCCAATAATAAGTTTTGTTTTGTTTTTCTTTAGTTGCTTTATTACCGCTTCCAATCCGTTATTATTAAAACCCATTCGGTTAATAATTCCTTCATCATTTTTAAGTCTAAATAACCGCTTCTTGGCGTTTCCGGGTTGCCCTTTTGGTGTAACAGTTCCAATTTCAATGAAACCAAATCCAAAATTGGCAAGTTCTTGGTATAATACAGCATTTTTATCAAAACCAGCAGCCAATCCTACAGGGTTTTTAAAGCTTAATCCAAATAAAGTTTGTTCTAACCTGTTGTTTTCAACCACATATAAACTTCTTAAAAAAGCCGAAAAACCTGGTATGTTAGATGTTATCTTTATTAATGAAAACGTAAAGTGGTGAATCTTTTCGGGATCAAATAAAAAAAATAAAGGACGAAGAAATAATTTATACATCAAGTATTATTTGTGCAAAAATAGGTGTAAAAAAAAAATCAAACAATTCCAAAAGGAAAAAAATTAATAATTGTATTTTAGTAGCCCTTAAACGCCTAAATTTTTTACTTAAACCAAACCGCCTATATAATGATTTCAAAAGAAGATATTATTAAACGCTTTATTGGATATGTTACTATTGATACAGAATCTGATCCGTCATCAAACACAACACCAAGTACAACAAAACAATGGAATTTAGCCAACAAACTAGTTGATGAGTTAACTGCTATTGGCATGGAAGACGTTACTATTGATGAAAACGCTTATGTTATGGCAACTTTACCTAGCAATGTGATGTATGATGTTCCAGTTATTGGGTTTATTTCTCATTTTGATACCTCACCAGATTTTACAGGTGCCAATGTAAAACCTCAACTAATTGAGAACTACAACGGAAAAGATATTGTTTTAAACAAAGAAGAGCAAATTGTTTTATCACCCGATTATTTTGAAGATTTACTTCTGTATAAAGGCTGTACTTTAATAACTACCGATGGCACTACCCTTTTAGGTGCCGATGATAAAGCCGGAATTTGTGAAATTATTTCTGCTATGGAGTTTTTAATAAAAAACCCAGAAATTAAACACGGAATGATTAGAGTTGCATTTACACCCGATGAAGAAATAGGCAGAGGTGCTCATAAATTTGATGTTAAAAAATTTGGAGCCAATTGGGCTTACACTATAGATGGTAGCCAAATAGGTGAATTAGAATACGAAAATTTTAACGCAGCTAGTGCCGTAATAACTGTAAAAGGCAAAAGTGTTCATCCTGGGTATGCCAAAGGTAAAATGATAAATTCTATATACATTGCCCAAGAGTTTATAAATTCGTTACCAAGACTAGAAACACCAGAACATACTGATAACTATCAAGGTTTTTTTCATTTACATGATATACAAGGCCATGTTGAAAATACGGTGCTTAAATACATTATAAGAGACCACGACAAAGAGCATTTTGAAGCCAGAAAAGACGTTATGTTAAACTTAACAAACGAACTTAATTCTCAATACGGAAGAGAGGTTGTTTCTATTGAAATTAAAGACCAATATTTTAATATGAAAGAAAAGGTAGAACCTGTAATGCATATTGTTGATATTGCTGAAAAAGCCATGAAAGAATTAAATATAAAACCCATTATTAAACCAATTCGTGGTGGTACTGATGGTTCGCAATTAAGCTTTATGGGGTTGCCGTGTC
>JALRJA010000229.1 GCA_023255235.1 Flaviramulus sp. | reverse complement strand
GTAGGTTTTATAGGTGGTGCCGAAATGTTGGGAGGTTTATTAGCTGGTGTCACAACTTGTGGGGTACTTATGGCTATTTTTCAATCAAACGCAGGAGGTGCTTGGGATAATGCTAAAAAAATGATTGAAGCAGATGGACGCAAAGGCACAGATGCTCATAAAGCTGCTGTTGTTGGTGATACGGTTGGAGACCCTTTTAAAGATACTTCAGGACCTTCTTTAAATATATTGTTAAAATTAATGTCGGTGGTTGCTTTAGTAATTGCACCAAGTATTGCTTTAAATTCTGAAGCTGTTACGGCTCATGTATTAAAAGATACTAGTATTCAAGTTGACAATACCATTTCAAAAGAGGTTACTGTAGAGATGACTAATAATAACGACGGTACTGTTAAAGCCATAGTTACAACCATAACAACTAAAAATGGTGAAAAATCAACCAGTTATAAAACTTTTGAAGGAACAGAAGAAGAAGTTAAAGCTAGTATTGAAGCTTTAAATAAACACTCAAAAGATGTTGCTTTTAATTTACATACTACTACAGACAAAAGTATTAATTAATCAATAACTACCTTATTAAATATAAAGCCACGTTTTTAACGTGGTTTTTTTTTGTATTTTTAATTCCGTGTTAAAAATGGTTACATGTTTAAAAAAGACCCACTTCAAATAATTGCCTTTCAAACTTACGGCACTTCAAATCATTTGTATGTAAGAGGAAGAGCTATAGAAGATGAGAGTATTGATTTAGAGCAAAAAGGAGCATTTAAACTACTTTTTAACACATGGAAGCGTTTTGAAACCGATGAAATAAAGAACACTTTAATACAAGTTAAGGTAGGAGAAGATAAAATTTTATTCACAAAAACAGATACCAGAGGGTATTTTTTAATTAATGAAAAAGTTGAAGATTTAAGCAGTTATGCCAATGAAGACGGGTGGATAAAAATAGAATTTTCATATAGTTCTAAAAAGCTAAAAAGCCCTATACAATCTCAAAATAAATTTATAGGCGAAATGCTTATTCCTTCAGCAAAAGCGAAGTTTGCTGTTATTAGTGATATTGATGATACTATTTTGCATACAGGTTTAGTTTCTATTTTAAAATGGCGTGTAGTTTTTAATACCCTTTTAACATCTGCAGGCAAGCGAATTCCTTTAGATGGTGCTCCAGAACTTTACAATCTACTTCACCAAGGTAAAACGGGAAACGAATCTAACCCTATATTTTATGTAAGTCACAGCCCATGGAATTTGTATAGATATTTGAAGTTTTTTTTAAATAAAAATAGCTTTCCAAAAGGTCCGATTATTTTAAGAAACTTTCCTAAACCTTTTTTAAAAAAACCAAGTAGTGGTATTACTCCAAAACATAAAGAAATTACCAATATTTTAAAAACATATCCTAAACTTAAATTTATTTTAATAGGTGATTGTGGTCAACACGACCCTTATATTTATATGAGTTTAGCCAATAACTATCCGGGTAAAATTATGGCTATCTATTTGGTAAAAGTGAATCACAAAAGAAAAATGCTTCGTGTAGAAATGCTTTATGATAATTATAAAACAATACCTGTACTGTTAGTTGCCAATACAAAAGAAGCCATTAACCATGCTAAGCTACATGGTTTCACAAAATAACCTCTAATAAACGAGATAAAAATACTTAAAACAAGCCGTTAATTTCAGCATCAATAGTATTAATAATGCTTCCTAAATCTTCTTTTTTAAGTACAAAATCTAATTTATCAACATCTATAATTAAAAGTTTCCCTTTGTTATAGCCATGAATCCACGCTTCATATCGTTCGTTTAATCTGCTTAAATAATCAATACTAATTGAGTTTTCATAATCTCGCCCACGTTTGTGTATTTGCGAGACTAAATTGGGTATAGAACTACGTAAATAAATTAAAACATCAGGACCTTTTACCAAAGATTCCATTAAATCAAAAAGCGATTTGTAATTCTCAAAATCACGATTGGTCATAAGACCCATTGCATGTAAATTAGGAGCAAAAATATGAGCATCTTCATAAATAGTTCGGTCTTGAATAATATCTTTTCCGCTTTCGCGGATTTGTAAAACTTGCCTAAATCTACTGTTTAAAAAGTAAACCTGTAAATTAAAGCTCCAACGCTCCATTTGATTATAAAAATCATCTAAATAAGGATTATCTACTACGTCTTCTAATTGAGCTTCCCATTTGTAATGTTTTGCCAATAATTTGGTAAGAGTTGTTTTTCCTGCTCCAATGTTTCCAGCAATAGCAATATGCATAGTTTATTTAATTTTTTATTTGCAGTTGTTGTAAGGTTTTGTTGTTGTAAATATACAAGGTTTGGTTGGTTACAAAAAACTGTTTTATCAACAAATTTGGGATTTCAATTGGAATTGGGGTTTCACTATTTTTATCTAAATAGAATAAATTAGTATCCTTTTTTAAAAAAATGGTTTCATTACTCTCAACCAACTCGGTATAACCATTGTTTTTTATTTTTTTCACCAAACTTCCAAAGTAATTATACTTGTATAAAAAGGTTGTAGTAAGTAACCAACAGTAATTGTAATTGCTTTTTAGGTCTAATACCGTACTTTGTATAGGAACCGTTTGTGCTCTAGTAGTTTGTGTTTTATAATCAAAAAGCTCTAATTTTTGTAAATCTTGGTTAAAAACCCATAGCGTATTATCAAAACCTGTTGCAACGTGCGTAATGTTTTTATATGGTGTGAGCGTGTTAAAGTCTATTTTAAAAATTTCTGCCAATCTATTATCAAGAATAATAACGGTATTAAAATCTTTGTAAAACAGGTTTATTTTTAATGGATTAAAGGTGTTTACCCAATTAAGCTTACCCAATTGAAAGTTGTTGTATGTTAAGGTGTTTTGAGTTGTTTTTTTGGTAAAAACATCATTTTTTATAAAAAAGATTGTTCCAAAATTATCAACAGAAACGAGCGTATCAACCTGTAAGGAATCTTCTTTAATAAGTGTGGTTTTCAAATATTCTTGAGAGAACATTGAATACGATAAGAAAATAAAGAAATAAATAATAGTTTTCATTGTGGTTTGAAAAATACAAAAATCAAACCACTTTTAATATATTAATTTATAACCAAAACCACGAACGTTTATTATTTGAATATTAGAGTCTTGTTTGAGCTTTTTTCTAAGTTTGGTAATAAACACATCCATACTTCTGGCATTAAAAAAATCATCATTTCCCCAAAGTTTATTTAAAATGATAGATCTGTCTAAAACCTTGTTTTTATTTTTTTGAAGATGAAATAATAACTGTGCTTCTCGGTGTGTTAATTGAATACTTTTTTCGTTTTTAAACTGTAGTGTTTGCTTCGGAAAATGAAAAGTATAATTACCAATATGAAAAATATCTAAATGCTTTTGTTCTTTAGTTCGGTTTAGTAAATTGTTAACCCTAACAATTAATTCTTCAATACTAAATGG
The DNA here is from genome assembly GCA_023255235.1 of Flaviramulus sp. Classification (GTDB taxonomy): domain Bacteria; phylum Bacteroidota; class Bacteroidia; order Flavobacteriales; family Flavobacteriaceae; genus JALRJA01. The sequence continues at coordinate 865 of JALRJA010000229.1, read as the reverse complement.
TTTTTTAAGATAGTCGTTTCCGCCTATGGTAAAGCCTTCAACAACATCTTGTGTTTGAGATTTTGCAGTCAAAAAAATAATAGGAATAGCGTTATCTAAGGCTCTAATTTCTTTTGCTAAAGTAAATCCATCTTTTTTAGGCATCATCACATCAAGCACTAATAATTCTGGACTTTCAGCTAGGTAGGTTTTAAAAGCAATGTCGCCATTTTCGCAAAGCAACACTTTAAAATTTCGTGTTTCTAGGCTTTCTTTTATTATTTGGCCTAAAGCAGGTTCATCTTCTGCCAATACTATTTTTATAGGGTTAGCCATTTGGTAATAAAATTTTAAATGTAGTGCGTTTATTATTTAAGACAACCTCTATAGAGCCGCCGTGTTTTTCTATTATAGATTTGGTGTAATACAATCCAATTCCAAAACCTTTTACATCGTGCTTGTTTCCTTTTGGAATTCTATAAAACTTTTCAAAAATACGATTTTTATTGTCTTTATCTAGTGTGTTTCCAGTGTCTGAAAGTAATATCTCTACACTTTTTTTTGTTGAAAACAACTCAATAAAAATACTGTCTCCGCCATATTTTACGGCATTATCTAAAATATTATTTAAAGCGTTTTCAAAATGAAACGCATCTATAAATAGCATTAAGCTTTTAATTTTAATAGCTGTTGTAAAGGTTTTTTCTTGATGCTCAAGTTGGTATCTATTAACTAACAATTCTAATAAGGCAACAATATCTTTGCTTTCTTTATTTAGTTCTAAAGATTCACTGTCTAATGTGGCTGTTTCTAGCAACTTTTCAACCATAAGATGTAATTTTAAAAGTTGGTTTGAAGACATATTTAAATACAGCTTTGTTTTTTC
>JALRJA010000227.1 GCA_023255235.1 Flaviramulus sp. | reverse complement strand
TTGCAAACGATGAGATTGCTAAAAATATGAACGACTTACCAGAATCTATCAAGCATTTGGTTAAAGGTGGTGGTTCATTAACAGCATTACCAATTATTGAAACTCAAGCAGGAGACGTATCAGCATATATTCCAACCAATGTAATTTCAATTACAGACGGACAAATATTTTTAGATGGCGATTTGTTTAACTCGGGTGTAAGACCGGCAATTAATGTGGGTATTTCGGTATCGCGTGTTGGTGGTAATGCTCAAATTAAATCAATGAAAAAAGTAGCCGGTACTTTAAAGCTAGACCAAGCACAGTTTCGTGAATTAGAAGCCTTTGCTAAGTTTGGATCAGATTTAGATGCCGTTACCTTAAATGTAATTGAAAAAGGAAAACGTAATGTTGAAATTTTAAAACAAGCACAAAACGATCCATTTACAGTTGAAGATCAAATTGCTATTATTTACGCAGGTTCTAAAAATTTATTAAGAGATGTTCCTGTTGAAAAAGTAAAAGAATTTGAAAGAGATTTTATTGAGTTTTTAAAAGCAAAACACTCCGATGTTTTAGCAACTTTAAAAGCAGGAAAACTAACAGACGAAGTTACAGACACATTAACAGCTGTAGCTAAAGATTTATCTGGTAAATATTAATAATTCTGAATTAAAAATTTAGAATTATGAGTTATAAGGAAAGTGGAAATGCAATAGTTGATAAAAGCTTTTATCATAATCTGTAATTCATAATTCATAATTTGAACTATGGCAAACTTAAAAGAAATACGTAACAGAATAACATCGGTATCTTCAACCATGCAAATAACCAGTGCCATGAAAATGGTATCTGCTGCTAAGTTAAAGAAAGCTCAAGATGCTATTACTGCTATGCGCCCTTATGCAGATAAACTAACCGAACTTTTACAAAGTTTAAGTGCAACTTTAGATGCCAATTCTGGCAGTAAGTTTTCTACCCAACGCGAAGTAAATAAAGTGTTAATTGTTGCCATTACCTCTAATAGAGGTTTAGCGGGTGCATTTAATTCAAATATTATAAAGGAAGTTAGCAAACGCACATCTGAAACCTATGCTAATAATGAAGTTTCTTATTTAGCTATTGGTAAAAAAGCAAACGATGCGTTTAAAAAAACCAAAAAAGTTATTGCAAATAAAAGCACCGTTTATGATGATTTAACATTTGAAAACGTTGCTGAAATAGCACAACTTTTAATGGATAAATTTGTTGCTGGTGAATTTGATAAAATTGAAATAGTTTACAACAGATTTAAAAATGCAGCAACCCAAATAGTTACTACAGAACAGTTTTTACCTATTGTTCCTATTGAAGCTCAAGTGCGTGTTAATGCCGATTATATTTTTGAACCTTCAAAAGGCGAAATTGTTGAACAATTAATTCCTAAGTCTTTAAAAACACAACTATATAAAGGCATAAGAGATTCTTTTGCTAGTGAACACGGTGCACGAATGACAGCAATGCACAAAGCAACAGACAATGCAAAAGAATTAAGAGACCAACTTAAATTAACATACAATAAAGCCCGTCAAGCGGCTATTACAAATGAAATTTTAGAAATTGTTGGAGGTGCCGAAGCATTAAACAACTAATTTTTTTAAATTTATAAAAACAACAAACCTCACCCAAAAAGTGAGGTTTTTTTATGGCATTATTTTTGGACTAATTACCCTGTGTAATAAATAAAATAATACCATGAAATTACTCAAATTAAAGCCCTTATGGTTATTAATTTTAGCTAGTATGATGAGTTTTTCAAAATGTGAAAACAAACAAAGCTTTGAAAATAAACCGCCTTTAAAATTAGGAGAGGTTTATTATATAGAAACCTATGATAGTAAAAAAGAGAAAGTAACCGAGCTTAGTTTATTTATTCCTATTAAATCAAATTTAAAAGAAGTTGTTTTAGATAGTGTTCATTTTAAAAAAAGACAAGTTAAGTTAAACTATATTAACGACACACTTGTTGTTGGGCGAATTCAAACAGTACTAAATAACCCAAAAGATATCATTATGAGCAATGAACCTTATGCCGAATACGGTAATAAGCTTCCTAAAGTTAAAAACAACTCACCCTTTCCTCTAGAAGCAAATGAATGTATTGTAAGTTATATACATAATAACCAAATAAAGTATTTTAAGATTTCTAATATTACAAAAAATAACAACGAGTAACGTAAATCACAATATATAAACCTAACAACTAATCTTTTGGTTTACATTTGCTAAAAGCGTATTTTTAGCGAGATAAATAACTAGTAGTTGGGCACATTACAATCATTATTTAAGCAAACTTTTATTTATGGATTAGCAACAGTGCTACCTAGAATGTTAAGCTTTTTACTAGTTTGGGTTCATACCAAAGAAGGCGTTCTAAAAAGTGTTGCCGATTATGGCGATGTTTCTATTATTTACTCTGTTTTTATTGTTCTAAATGTGGTTTTAGCCTATGGTATGGAAACAGCTTTTTTTAGGTTCTTTCATAAAGAAAACAATAAAGACAAGGTTATTGGTACAACAGCAATTACGTTGGCTGCCTCTACAGTGCTCTTTCTATTGCTTGCTCTAATTTTTAAAAATCAAATAGCTTACCTAACAAACCTAAAATTACAATACATAAATTTAGTTATTTGGATATTATTTTTTGATGCACTAGTTATTATTCCGTTTGCTTGGTTAAGAGCTAAAGAAAAACCCATGCACTATGCCATTTTAAAAATTTTAAATGTAGTTATTAACTTAGGCTTAAACTTATTTTTCCTTCTTTGGCTTAAACATTTGGCAACTAAATCAGGAATATTTAATACTATTTACAAACCCAACTTTGAAATTAACTACATCTTTATTGCCAATTTAATAGCCAGTGCTATTACATTTTTGTTGTTACTTTCATTTTACAGAAAGATTAAGTATGTGTTTAGTTTTAAATTATTAAAAAACATGCTACGCTACGCTTTTCCTGTGTTGGTAGCAGGTATTGCTTTTGCAATTAATGAAGCATTTGACAGGTTTTTGCTAGATGCATTGTTGCCCAAAAATACAGCAAAAACAGAAATAGGTATGTATTCGGCATGTTATAAATTGGCATTGTTTATGACGCTTTTTGCAACAGCCTTTCGTTTGGGTGTTGAACCTTTCTTTTTTAGCGAAGCAAAAACAGAAAACCCTCAAAAAAACTACGCAAAAATATTAGATTATTTTGTCATTTTTGGCTCGGTTATCTTACTTACTGTAGTTGTTTTTGCAGATGTTTTAAAAATTATATTCATTCCAAATAAAGCTTATTGGGAAGCTATGTGGGTTGTTCCTGTTTTATTACTTGCCAATTTTTGCTTAGGCATATACCATACACTTTCGGTATGGTATAAAATTACAGACAGAACACAATATGGTGCCTATATTTCTGTGGTTGGTGCTTTAGTAACGTTAGGATTAAATATATGGCTCATACCAATAATAAGCTATAAAGGATCTGCAATTGCAACCTTATTAGCTTATGCAACCATGATGTTTTTGTCTTATAATTTCGGAAAAAAACATTACCCAATTCCGTATAACCTAAAAAAATTGGCATTTTATTTAACCCTTTCTATTTCCTTGTCTGTGATATCCTTTTATCAATTTAGAGAAAATTATATTATAGGAATACCGTTGTTAATTGTATTTTTGGCACTAGTTTTAACTTTAGAAAAAAACGAATTAAAGCAATTGCTAAACAAAAAATAAAAATTTTTGTGTATTTACAAAGCCATAAATGAGCCATAGCAACGTTGATACCACCTAAAATGAATTGGCAAATGACATCTGACCGATAAAAACAATAAAATTTATACAGATGAAAATAAAAATAATAAATAAATCTAATCACAATTTACCTCATTATGAAACTATAGCATCTGCAGGTATGGACTTACGTGCTCATATTACCGAAGCTCAAGTTTTAAAACCCTTAGAACGAACCATTATAGGTACGGGCTTATTTATAGAACTTCCAATTGGTTATGAAGCTCAAGTGCGTCCTAGAAGTGGTTTAGCAGCAAAAAATGGCATAAGCGTTTTAAATGCACCTGGTACAATAGATGCCGACTATAGAGGTGAAATAGGTGTGATTTTAGTAAATCTTTCAAACCAAGATTTTACCATAAACAATGGCGAACGAATAGCACAGTTAGTTATTGCAAAACACGAACGTGCAGAATGGAATCAAGTAGAAATACTTTCTAATACCTCTCGTGGCGAAGGCGGCTTTGGAAGCACAGGAACTAAATAAAATAAACTACAAAAGAAGTAACTTTACAAAATGAAAATAATAGTCCCTATGGCAGGACGAGGTTCTCGTTTACGCCCACATAGTTTAACCATACCAAAACCATTAATTCCAGTTGCCGGACAACCCATAGTTCACAGGCTTGTAAAAGATATAGCTAAAGTTTTAAAACAACCTATTACCGAAATTGCTTTTGTTTTAGGTGATCCAGCTTGGTTTGGTGACGATGTAGTACAGAGTTTAAAAGAGTTGGCTAAAAGCTTACATGCTAAAGCAACAATTTATCGCCAAGATAAACCACTTGGCACAGGTCATGCTATTATGTGTGCAAAATCCTCGCTATCTGGTCCTGCGGTTATTGCTTATGCCGATACTTTAATTAGAGCTAAGTTTGATTTAGACCCTACCGCAGATAGTGTTATTTGGACTAAACAGGTTGAAAATCCTGAGGCTTACGGAGTTGTTAAATTAAATAACAAACAAGACATTATTGAATTGGTTGAAAAACCTAAAACATTTGTTAGTAACCAAGCCGTAATTGGCATTTATTATTTTAAAGAAGTTGCCGCTCTAAAAGAAAAATTACAAGAAATTCTTGATGATATACCGTGGAGAATAATCGGTACTGTTACTTGCACCTTGCCCTTGAT
>JALRJA010000206.1 GCA_023255235.1 Flaviramulus sp. | reverse complement strand
ATCAATTATTGTGCAGATTGTCACTATAATAAAAATAAAAAAACCGGTGATGATGCCTGTCCTTTTAACAGTTTGTATTGGAATTTTTTAGATGATAAACGCCCACAATTAGGTAAAAATTTTAGAATGGGCATGATGTATAACTTACTCGATAAAATGGATAAAAAGGAACTGCAAAACTTAAAAGAAAAAGCCAAACATATTATTGAAAACCCCAATGAATACTAAACCTAATATACATATAGTTTGGCTAAAACGAGATTTACGTTTGCATGATAATGAGGCTATTTATAACGCTTTAGCTTCAGGAAAAAGAGTATTATTACTATATGTTTTTGAACAACTTTTAATAAACGACCCGCATTATAGTCAGCGTCATTGGGATTTTATAAAACAGTCTATTGTTGATTTAAATACAGAATTAAAACCCTACAAATCAAAAGTTTTAGCTGTTAATTCTGATATCATAGCCACGCTTAATCAGTTATTAACACAATATCAAATCAAAGATGTCTTTTCGCATCAAGAAACAGGTATTCTAGCAACTTTTAACAGAGATAAATCCTTTAAACGATTTTGTAAAAACAACTTGATAAATTGGCATGAAAACATCAATAACGGTGTGCAACGCGGATTAAAAGACAGAGAATCATGGATGAATTTATGTGATGCCTATTTTGAAATAGAGCCACTACCCTTTTCTCCAACTACTCAACAATTGCTAACTATTGAAGAGGTTGAAAAACTTGAAGCCTATCTTAATATTACCAATTTAAAAACAAATTTAGATACAGTATTTCAAAAAGGTGGTCGCTCTACGGGCTTAAAATATCTAGCATCATTTTTTAATGAGCGCTATAAAGATTACATGCTTAATATATCAAAACCCGAATTGTCGAGAAGTAGTTGTAGCAGAATCTCACCATATATAGCTTGGGGTAATCTCTCTATTAGAGAAGTTTACCACCAAGCCTATCATTTAAAAGCAACATCAAACCACAAAAAAGCGTTAGATGCTTTTATGTCTCGTTTAAGATGGCAGTCGCATTTTGTTCAAAAATTTGAAATGGAACACACCATGGAAAACGCTAGCATAAACAAAGGTTTTCATAAGCTTAAAAAAAGTGTTTCTACAATTTATATTACAGCATGGAAAACGGGCAATACCGGTTATCCCTTGGTAGATGCTTGCATGCGTTGTTTAAACGAAACAGGATACTTAAATTTTAGAATGCGTGCTTTGGTTGTATCGTTTTTTACACATAATCTTTGGCAACCTTGGCAAGAGGCAACTACCTATTTATCGCAATTATTTTTAGACTTTGAACCTGGTATTCACTTTCCGCAATTACAAATGCAAGCCGGTGAAACAGGTATTAATATGCTGCGAATATATAACCCCATAAAAAATAGCTTAGAATACGATCCTCAAGCTATATTTATAAAAAAATGGGTGCCAGAACTAAAAAATTTAGAAACCCCTTTTGCTCACCAACCTTATTTAATGACAGAACTAGAACAAGAATTGTATAGTTTCAAATTAGGCATAGATTATCCAAACCCCATAGTAAATATAGAATCTACTAGAAAAAATGCTTCAGATGTTTTATGGAATATGCGTAACGACAAGTTGGTAAAAGCCGAAAGCGTGCGTATTTTACAAAAACATACCGTTAGAAAACACACTTCTAAAACCTAAATTCATTAGTAAACTTAGCCTTAAAAAAATATTTTGTTTAATATTTTTTAAATATTGTTAAACATTTTTGTATATTTGATGTAATAATTATGCCTTTTACAACAGATGATATAGACCGAATTATTGAAATGGCTTGGGAAGACAGAACCACTTTTGAAGCCATAAAATACCAATTTGGCATTAGTGAACAAGAGGTAATTATGCTAATGCGAACAGAAATAAAACCAAAAAGTTTTAAACTGTGGCGTAAACGGGTTCAAGGTAGAAAAACCAAACATGAAAAATTAAGAGATTTTCAAAAAGGTCGCTTTAAATGTAGCAGACAAAAACAAATAACTCATAATAAAATTTCAAAACGATAACGTGCTTTGATTAGTAACTAAAACAGCACATAAAAAAGACTAAAATGAATACAGAAACGCTTAAAATTAAGAAAAACAAACACAATCTTAACGGTTTTACAATTGATGATATTGGTGATGACCATTTACTCACAGGACTTGAAACACCCATGAAAAAAGATGCCTTTAAATTAAGTGATTCTGATAAAAAAGAGCGAATTACCTTTTTATTTGAAGAAATTATGGATGTTTTAGGCTTAGACCTAACCGATGATTCATTAAAAGGAACGCCTCAACGTGTTGCTAAAATGTATGTTGACGAAATTTTTGCTGGCTTAAACCCAGCTAATAAACCAAAAATAGCTTTGTTTGATAACAAATATAAATACAACCAAATGCTAGTTGAGAAAAACATTACCTTTTACTCAAATTGCGAGCATCATTTTGTACCTATTATTGGTAAGGCTCATGTTGCCTACATATCGTCTGGAAAAGTAATTGGGTTATCTAAACTCAACAGAATTGTTCAGTATTATGCCAAAAGACCTCAAGTACAAGAACGATTAACAAATCAAATTGCAAATGAATTAAAAACCATACTCAACACTAATGATGTAGCCGTTATTATAGACGCAAAACACTTATGTGTTTCCTCTAGAGGTATAAAAGATGATACCTCATCTACAGTAACAACCTTTTATGGTGGTGAATTTAACTCGGCTGACAAAATTAGAGAATTACAACACTATATAAACACTTCAGGATAGGGTGTTTAATAATCTGTTTGTATGTAAACTTATTTGTAATTAAACAAATAAAATATAACACCAGAGAATTTAAAAGTACATTAAATTAATCACAAAAAACTCGAAAACGACCTATTTAAACCAAAATATTCATAGTTTTTACTATATTGTGAAATTAAGATAAAAAATATAAATTTCTAACATATCACGATTAAAATAGTAAGCATTATGGACATTATTGACAAAGCACTAGAATTTGAACAACGCAAACACACTTTTAAAACAACTAGTGAACGCATAGAATCGTCGAGAGAAGTTAAAGATTTAATATTAAGTTTAAATTCTGTTTATAAAAAAGATAAAAATCCTGAAATAATGGATTTAATGAAACGCTTAACCGTTATAAAACAAAAAATAGAAAAAAGGCTAAAGGGTAGGCCATAACAAATAAAATACCCTTAAACCATATGAAAACAATTATTGTAATAGGTGGAAGTAAGGGTATTGGAGAAGCCTTAGTAAAAAAACTACTAAATAACTCAAGAGTTATAAATATTAGTAGAACGAAACCTGAAATAACACACCAACATTTATCACATTTTCCATGTGACATTACTTTAGATGAATTACCAGAAATTGAAGCTGCTGATGCTCTTGTTTATTGTCCTGGTAGTATTTTATTAAAACCTTTTTCCAGATTAAGTTTAGACGATTTTAAAATTGATTTTGAAATTAATGTTTTAGGTGCTGTTAAAGCCATTCAAAAATATTTACCCATTATAAAAGACGGACAAAATCCTTCTATTGTTCTTTTTAGTACAGTAGCTACTAAGTTAGGTATGCCTTTTCATGCTAGTATAGCCACATCAAAATCGGGTGTAGAAGGCTTGGTTAAGTCTTTAGGTGCCGAATTAGCTCCCACAATTCGTGTAAATGCTATTGCACCAACCATTACCAATACAACTTTGGCATCAAAACTGCTTAGAAATGATAAAATGATTG